>JAISSM010000065.1 GCA_031273075.1 Rickettsiales bacterium | reverse complement strand
ATCTTTGATTTTATCCGGTATATTGCAAAAAATCGCGGAGGCCGCTGTGGAAAAGACCCTTGTATCGTTTTTGAATAAAAGATTTGAAGACTGCGCATTTGAATACGAAGGCGTGGAATGCTGGTCGGCCCGCGATTTGCAAATCCTGCTCGAATACACGCAATGGCGCAACTTTGAAGAAGTGATTGCGAAAGCGAAGGTGTCGTGCGAAAAGGCCGGAAACCCGGTCGGGAATCATTTTGCTGACGTCAGCAAAACGATACCTATGCCCAAGGGAGCGACAAAGGAAATCGACGACGTATTTTTGACCCGCTATGCCTGTTATTTGATCGCGCAGAACGGCGACCCGCGCAAGGAAGTGATCGCCTTCGCGCAAACATATTTCGCGGTGCAGACGCGACGGCAGGAAATCCTTGAAGAACGCCTTGCGCTGGCCGAGCGCATGGAAGCCCGCGCGAAACTGACCGCAAGCGAAACCGAATTGTCAAAATTGATTTACGAACGCGGCGTGGACGACGACGGATTCGCCCGAATCCGATCCAAGGGCGACGAGGCCCTGTTCGGCGGACAAAAGACTTTGACGATAAAACGCAAACACGGCCTTCCCGAAAACCGCCCGCTGGCGGATTTCATGCCGACGGTCATAATCGCGGCGAAAAACCTTGCGACGGAAATGACGAACCACAATGTCAAGCGGCGCGATCTATATGGCGAACCGGCGATTACGGGCGAGCATATACAAAATAATCAAGCTGTGCGCGGCATGCTTGGCGAACGCGGGATAAAGCCCGAAGCGTTGCCGCCCGCGGAAGATATAAAAAAACTCGAACGCCGCGTAAAGACGGCGGATAAAAAAATTGCGAAGGACGCCCCGCAATTCAAAAAAAATTGAAGAAACAATACAAAGTATAGGGTGGCGATTTTATTTTTTTATTGATTTCGCGGCGCAAGACCGCTAAAATGCCGTACCTTGGGGATTACTTTATGCCATACGATAAAATCGTTAAAAATATCATAGACAACTCCATGTATGGAAGGATTGCGGGCAAGGTTTTCCGGATCAAGGCCCATGTTCGCGCCGCCGAGCTTGTCGAAGAAATCGAAAAGGCCATTATCGACAAAAATGGTCTTCCCGTCGTCGAATGGATATTATCCGATTCCGGCCGCGACAAGGACGGGCACGCCTATTTGGTGAACCGCGGTTCCGCGCGGCAATTCGAATTGGCCGCCCGGCATTTCGACCGCACGCTTCCCTTATTCGACGGCTTTATAACAATTCTTTCCGACGACGATCCTTTCAACGGCCAAAATAATAATCAAAAACAGGCCCAAGCGTATAAAGCCGCCGTCGCGCCCGTCGTGACAAAGCATATTCACGACCGCGCCCCGTGGGTTTTGATATATTTCCCGAATTCATCCCAAGCGGCCGCGGCCAAAATGTCCCTTTCCCAATACCGCGATTTTTGGAATCGGGTCTGCTCTCTGGACTATTCGAAAATGGATAAGGCGATGGATCCCTTAAAGAAACTTATGGAAAAGACCGACGCCGTTCGGATCCTTGGGCGCGGGACCGATCTGACGTTCTCGATCAAAGGCCAAAAGGCCGTCAAGTGTTCCGCCCAATGCAATATGCCGGACGGCGAAGTCATGACCGCGCCCATAAAAAACTCCATAAACGGCGTCGTGCAATACAATACGGAACTGGAGCACAACTGCATACCCTATAAAAACATCCGCCTCGAATTCAAGGACGGCAAAGTCGTCCGCGGAGAATCCGAAATCAACAACGACAAGTTTCAGAAACTTTTGGACGCCGACGCGGGAAGCCGATTCGCCGGGGAATTTTCTTTGGGCGTCAATCCCGTCATAACAAAATGCACCGGCGAGATACTTTACGACGAGAAAATCAACGGGTCGTTTCATATCGCGCTCGGCAACTGCTATCGGGAATGTCCGAACGGCAACAAGTCCCATACGCACTTCGACATGATCCAGATCCAGACCCCCAAGTTCGGCGGGGGCGAAATATGGTTCGACGGCGTTCTTATCCGTAAAAACGGAAAATTCGTTTTGAAAGAATTGTCAAAGCTGAACGGATAAAATCAGCGTTTAAGCATCGTATAGTCGCGGCCGACGCAACTTTTAAGAACTTCAATAACCGCGTTTATCGGCGCCCTTTCGGGAAAGTACTTTTTCTCCTGCAGGGAAGTCCCGCGCGGGCGGAATTTCTCGCATATAAGTTTTCCGCGCGCAAACAGCACGTTCAACAGCGCGCTTTCCAGTATCATATTGTGCTGCTCCGGCGTATCCCTGTAATCCACTTCGTCGATCCGCATCTGGAAATTCACGCCCTCCGTTTCCCCCAGTTTGCGAACGACTTCCAAAAAATCCTCCGGCGCCGGGACCTCCACGCCAAGCAATTCCGCGTACAAAAACGGCGCCCCGCGGCCCGCGTGCATGATAGCGACGGAGGTTTTGTACTTGATCCTGCGCGAAGGGTAATAGTCCGCCGCGTCGTATTCCACCCATAAAAGCCCGCGCTTGTCGTCCGCGTTCAGGACTATGTTCGCGGATTTGCGGCCGTCGGCGCGTTCAAAAAGCGGCATGGGCTTATGATCGTTCCAATTAACGACATGTTCCGCCGGGCCCGTCCCGCCCGCGCGGGCGGTCGAAAGGGAAAGCGTGTTTCCATCGTCGTTTTGAAGTTTCAGGCGGCGCGGCCTGTGCGCAAGGGTTTCCAATTTCGAATCGACCGTTTTCCATCCGCGGACGGCAGGATCCGAAAGATAATGATTCGGCATGTCGAATTCGTACGCCGCGTCTATTCCGGCCTGTTTGGTTTCGTTCACAATAGTGATTCCTGATTACACAAATGTTAGACCAAAAAGGGAGGTTTTGTCAAATGTGTAATACGGGATTCGCGATTCGCGATTCGGGATTCGGGATTCGTGGTTTTTGTGAGGCCAACGTCATACAACCCGGGCCTCGTATCACATATTGACTTTCCCCGGCATTTCATTATAATACGCGGTGAATCCACAGGGATGTGGCTTCGGGGCCTTCAATAAGCCTACTTTTACCGATGCAAAATGAATTGCATTGAATCCGCACCGGCAATATACATCGCGCGGAGACGCGCATTTTTTATTGCCATGACCCCGACTTGGTCGGGGGGCTGTCGGTCATATATCGAAAGCCGACGGGATCATCGTAAAAGTGATTTATTGAACTCCCCGACCGCCATTCCTTGGCGGTTTTTTAATATTGTCATCCCGCGACTTGATCGCGGGATCCAGGTAATAAAGTCGTCGCGCTTCGCGCGACACTCATTACCTGGACCCCGTGGTCAAGCCACGGGGTGACAAAAGAAAGCATAAAGGGGATGGTATGAAAAAAGTTTTGATTTTGGTTGTAATGTTGGTTTGGGCGGGGAATGTTCATGCCGTGAAGTTATGCGGAAAACCATCCAATCACCCTTGGAAAAGCAATACCAGTTTCGGCGGTGCCGTTGATTATACATGCAGCCCTGTATGCGGTGCAACCTCATCCAGCGCCGATGCCACTTGGACTGTTACAATAACAAACGGACTTGGTATTAGTGGTACTATAAGCGGCCAATCTAGGTGCGCCGCAAGCAATTCGACAAACCCGCCGGTGGCCAACACTTCCAACAGTGGAACCTATTGTTGGTGCAGAGTTACAAGCATAGTTGACAGTACGGCTGGAACCTGTCCGGCGGACAGTAATGGCGCGCCCTGGGTGTACTACTCCGACAACAGCTTCGCGGCCTACTGTCGGCAGGATTGCGCGGGCAACTGCGCGAACGGCTGTGTCCGGGGCGGCACGTACTACGCGTGTTCCCGTTCCGCGCTCCTAAACATCCCCGCATGTACATGGCTTGATTCTTTTTCTGCACCCGTATCCACCGTGACCTGTCCGCTCGAGGGAACATGTGAGAATTCCGATTATAAAACCGTAGCGGATGGTGAATCGTGCGGCGATGGCTATGTGGAAACCAACACTCCTGCCCTTACGATTTCCGGAAGTTATACGGACAGCAAGGGTTCATTCACCTACGGTAACTGTACCGCGAATTGAATTACATGCCTGGCAGAGCCATAGGTGGGGCGGCTTTTTACAAAAGCCGCCGGTGTGTTTCATAGAAACACACCCCACCATACACATATTTGATTAATAATTGATAATTAATAATTTATAATTAGAATAGTGGTGTCGGATATTCGCCGGAGGAGGTCAGGGCCTGAAGCCGTTCGACGACGCCGGGGCGGTCCTCAGGGTACGTCACGCCGAACCATGTCGCGCTTGTGTCAATGCATTTCACCTTTGCCGATCCGTTTTTTATCATATAATCCAGCATTTTTGTCGTATAAAACTCCGCCTTCGGGGCGTTTATATTTTCCGGCAGAAAGACCCCTTTGAAATATTTTTCCGAATGTTCGAAATAATCCGGCGTGAAGCCGATCATATTCAACGATATCGGAGAGCCCGGCGCCAACTCTTTGCCGTCCGCGTCCAGCGCGACTATTTTTCCGTTTTCCCGGACTATCTGCTTGTATTCCGTCACGCCTTCGACGTATCCGTCCGAATCGACCTCGCACACTCCGCGCGACACCGGGCCCGTTTCAGACAAAACGTTTTCAAGTTTGAACCCGACGATGCAATATTCTCCGCCTTTCAAATCGCCCGACAGGAATTCATATGCAGTTTCGAATGCATTCAGGCCGTAAAAATCGTCCGCGTTCACTATAAGGAACGGCTCTTTAATCGCGTCTTTGGCCATCAGGACCGCATGGTTGGTTCCCCAAGGCTTTACCCGATCGGCCGGCGTGGCAAATCCATCCGGCAATGCATCCAGCGACTGAAACACCACCGCGGTTTCTATTTTGCCTTCGTATTTGGTCAAAATCCGCGCGCGGAAGTCGTCCTCTATGTCTTTCCTTATCACGAACACGACGCGGCCGAACCCGGCCCGAATCGCGTCATAGACGCAATAGTCCATAAGGATTTCGCCGGACGGGCCCACGCCCTCGATTTGCTTTATCCCGCCGTATCTGGATCCAAGGCCCGCCGCAAGGACAAGCAGTGTCGGTTTTTTCATGTGTGTTCCTTTTTTGGTTGTGGATTATAAATTAATAATTATTAATTATCAATTATAAATTATTAATTAAGGAGGGGGAGATAATAAGGATTAATAATTAACAAATAACCGTTTAGGGTGGTTTTGTGATATAATGGCAGTTCAACAGGGATGCGTATATGCATAAAAATTCGTCTTTGCACAGGTTTGTAAACAACATATACGGATTCGCGTTTTTCGATTCGCTTCTGCTTCTCGCGCCCGTGTATTCCGTCTTCATGCAGGACAACGGCATGTCCGAAATGGATCTGTCTTTAATTCTTGCCATGTGGTGCCTGGGCGCGTTCGCCTCCCAAATTCCCGCCGCGTGGGGCCAGAACCGATTCGGGCAAAAAAACTGCATCGTTTTCGGGCAGGTATTGAAGGCGGCCGCTTTCGCCCTTTGGTTCCTGTGGCCGACGTTCGCCGGGTTCTCGGTCGGAATGATATTGTGGGGCGTCCAATGCGCGCTGTTCAACGTGGCGGGCGAATCGATGCTGTATGACGAGCTTGCCGCCCGGAGGCACGCCGCCATGTATTCCAAAATACTCGGCCGGCGCAAGGCCATATCCACGGTCGGCGGCGCATTATCGTCGGCCGGATCTCTTTTGTTGTTCTTCGGATACGGCGTAATCACATACGCCTCCTTATTCACCTTGCTCATCTCGTCGATTTTCATAATGCGGATCAGATTCAAATACGGGGCGGGGGCCCGCGCAAAAAAAACGGACTTCATGCGGCTTCTTAAAACCGGAACGAAAATCGTCCGCAAGACGCCGTGCATATTTTATATGATAATCCTGACGACCCTGTTTTGGAATTTTTCGTACATCGAGAACTTTTTCAGCCTCATCGGCCTGGACGTCGGGATACGGCGGGAATTCGTCGGCGGCGTCGCGTTCTTCATCGCGTGCTGCAAGATCGTAGGGCAGGCGTTCGCGCACAGGTTCAAACAAATAAAGGACCGCGCTCTTTACGCCGGGATGGCGATCGCCGGGGTTATATTCATCCTGTTTTCGGCGTGGTATTCGATCGCGGCGATTCTTCTTTTGGGCGCCGGGTATGTTTTGATATCCGCGATCAACGTCGTCGCGTACGCAAGGTTTCAGGATTTTATTCCGCCCATGCACCGGCCGGTGGCGCTGTCGCTGTTCAGCCTGTCCGATTATTTCACGTATGTCATAGCGATTTTGATTTTCGGGTTCGGAAGCGACATCGGGGGGCTGAGTTACAGCATCTTCCTTATGGGCGCGGCATGCATACTTATAGGCATTTGGGCGCTGATCTTCGTCAGGGATAAATGTTCTATCGAACACAGTTATTAACGGGTACGGTCATTTTCCCAGTCAGGCACTCCAAAACCCTTTTTCTAACTTTACCGCGCAGTATTTTGCCGAACCCAAACGGAATAGCGCATAATTTAGCAATCATATTATAGAATTTGTGGATAAAAATTTTCCGTTAT
>JAISSM010000020.1 GCA_031273075.1 Rickettsiales bacterium | reverse complement strand
AATCGTGGGGAAGAAACGCGCTTGAAAATGCATCTGAGGAAACGGCAAGGACGGTGGATAAAGAGGTCAAAACCTGGATCGATACGGCGTATAACCGGGCGAAAGCGATATTGGCGAAGAACAAGGCGAAGGTAAAAAAATTGGCCGAAACCTTGCTGAAACGCGAAACGCTTACCCGCGCCGAAATCGAAAAAATAATAGCATGAAAAAGATACTTATTACTTTCTTCATTCTTAATTCTTCATTCTTCATTGCGCTTGCGCGCGCCGATTGGTGCCACGTTCAGGAAGGCGGCGGCGTGGAATATTGCAATGATCCCCCGAATTCCTGGATACAATGTGAAAATCTTAATGGAGAGCCCATATGGGTCAAGCCCGGGACTTGCGGTCAAGGCGCGAAATCCTTGGGCGGCCGGAACGACGCATCGAACGCCTTGATTTATGTCGGCGTCGGCGTGGGCGTTGTCGCGATCGCGTGGTACTTTTTCAAGGCGCCGCAGTCACAGCTCTCCCCCGGCCAAATCCGCCTCGCCGCATTTTGACTGTTGACTGTGGACTGTGGACTGTTGACTATTTATTGATTTTTTGATAAAATGAATGGCGTAGAGGGACCTTTTTGAATAGATTGCCACGAACTTTATTTTCCGCGCTGATTTCCGCGCTCTTTGTCGCGCCGCTTTTCGCATCGACGGTGGCGCCCTCCGGCCGCGGGAATCAGGCGGCGGCGACCGCGTACCGGCAGACCCAGCGCAATTATTATATGGTTACCCAGCCCGATATAGACTCCGCATGCCGCACAAGGATATATAAATGCCTTTCGGACTATTGCGGCGACGTGACGATGATACCGGGCGGCCGCGGGGGTCAGTGCGATTACGCGACCGAAAGCGACCTTTACACATGGACGTTAATGTGCCTAAGGCGCGACTCCACGGCCCTTTTGCCCCAGTACTCCGCGAATACGCAGTACGGCAGAAACGGAATGAACACGGCGGCGCAGCTGTGCCCGTCTTATATCCAGTCCGAATTGATATCGTACCTTTCGCTTGCGAACATGGCGGAACAATTGGCGCTAAGCCGGTCCGACGATTGCATCCGGGGGCGGATGGAGTTGGCCGCGGCGTTAAGCTGTCACCAGGTCGCGCTTACGTACGGCAACGGAACGCAGAACAGATTGGTGTCGCAATTGACGGATTATTGCGGCCCGGGGATTTCCGGCGGATCAAGCGCGATGGTGCAGAAATTCGCGACGGCGGGGAACCTTGGCGCGAACGTCCTGGGCTGGGCGGAAAAATTGGTCTCGATGGACTTGTCGAACAAGGGCCCGGAATGGCAGACGGCGGTTGATCAGATATTGGCGCATTACACGAACAGAATGAACGCCGCATGCGGCGCGAATACGCAGATGACGACCGCGACGAAGACGTCCGGCGGAACGTCGAATAATTATCCGACGTTGACGACGATCGCGAATCTGGCGCTGGATACGTACAGTATTAGCGAGCTGGAGGAAGTCAGCCGGACGGCGATGATGCAGGCGCCGGAAGAAAAAATATGGAACGAGATTTACACGATGTCGGAGGTTTACGACTTTTCGATGGCGCGGCAAATAGTGAACGCGGCCTTGACGAATTCCCCGTTGACCCAGAACGCGTTTTTATCGTCCGCGCAAATGGCCTCTATGCAAAAGGCGTATGTGGACGGCGCGAAGCTGTTTATCCTGCGCGACGGCGCGCGCTGCTTTACGGTGCCGGTGCGGGCGATGACCGCAACGGAGCAATCGACGATCGCCCAGGTGTGGGCGTCCTGCGCGTTTAACTGACAATATTGACTGTCGACTTTTATTATTATACAATCCGCGCATGAAAAAACTTCCATTCTCAAAAAACGACGTGACGGCGCTTATCGAAAAACACGGCCTTAAAACTCCGTTTCATTTGTTCGATGAAACAGGGATGCGCGAAACGACGCGCGAATTTTTGGACGCGTTTTCGTGGGCGCCCGACTTTAAGGAATACTTCGCGGTAAAGGGCAACCCGGCGCCGAAAGTGCTGAAAGTTTTGAAGGACGAGGGTTGCGGCGCCGATTGCTCGTCCCTTCCGGAATTGGTCATAGCGGAAAAAGTGGGGCTTAAGGGCGATGATATTATGTTTACGAGCAATAACACGCCGATCGCCGAATACAAAAAAGCGCTGGAATTGGGCGCGATTATAAACCTGGACGACATCACGCACATCGACTATATTTTGAACGGCGGATTAAAATTGCCGGAAATGTTAAGCCTTCGATACAATCCCGGACCGAAACGCGCCGGCAACGCGATCATAGGCGATCCTGTGAACGCGAAATACGGCTTTACCGGCGACCAGTTGATAGAGGGATACAAGCGCCTGAAAGAATTGGGCGTGAAAAAATTCGGCCTGCATACGATGGTCGCAAGTAACGAGCTTAACGCGGATTACATAAAAGAAACGGCGGCGATGCTGTTTGATATGGTTTTGGAAATCAAGGAAAAAACCGAAGTGGAGATCGGCCTTGTGAACCTTGGCGGCGGAATCGGCGTGGCGTATCGCCCGGAACAGACGGCGATGGATATAAGGAAATTGGGCGCGGACATCAAAAAACTTTACGACGGGAAAATCATCGCGAAGGGATTAAGGCTGAACCTATTGGCGTTCGAATGCGCGCGCGTGATAACGGGCCCGCACGGATATTTGATCATGCGCGCGATACACAGGAAGGACACGTATAAAAATTATATCGGGGTCGACGCGAACATGTCGGACTTCATGCGGCCCGGAGTGTACGGCGCATACCACCACATAACGGTCTTGGGGAAGGAGGACGCGCAGCCGGCGCATACGTACGACATAGTCGGCTCGCTTTGCGAAAATTGCGACAAGTTCGCGACGGATAGATTTCTTCCGGAAATAGAAATCGGAGACTTGCTGGTATTGCACGACACGGGGGCGCACGGCGCGGCGATGGGGTTTCAGTATAACGGGAAATTGCGCGCGGCCCAGTACCTTTGGAATCGGGAAACCGGCGCGGTGACATTGGTCAAAAAACCCGACACCCTGGAAGATTACCTCTCCCAATTCGAATTCTAAACATATTTGTCTCCCCCTCCTTTCGGGGAGTATTGTCTCCCCCTCCTTGAGGGGGAGTGGCGCCTTCGGCGCCGAGGGGGAGCTTAATTTGTCATCCCGCGGTTTAACCGCGGGATCCAGGTAATAAGCATGCGGCGCAACGCGCCGCGACAATCATTGTTAATTGTTAATTGTTCATCGTTAACTGTTAATAAACCCCGCCGGAATTGACATACGGGGGGAAAAGTTGTAAGATTCCCCCTTGTTAAGCAGATATGTTTCTATTCGCGAAGTTTTCGTCGTTTATGTCTATGCTGGGCGCGCCTTTCCGCTGGATCTGGCGCCGGATCGCGCATATTTTTCCGGAACGCGATTTTACCATCATGACGACGCCCAGCGGCATCGTCCGCTCGTTCCACCAAACCTCGTTCTGGCGGTTTTCCCGCGCCATGTTTTGGATGGGTCTTTCCATTTGGGCCTTTTGGTCGACCTATATATACGTATACCACCGCCCCATGTTGCAATCCCGCACCGCGGAATTGGCCGCCGCGCGCGCCGCGCACGCCACGCACATGAGCGATCTTGTTTCCTATCACAAAAAATTCGTCGAACTTCACCGCGACATGACCGCGATCGACGACCAAATCCTTGACGCGAAAAAAGTCGGCGAGGCCGTGTCCGCCGATTTATTGAAACGCCGCCTGAACACATGGGTACAGATCGACTTTTTGCAACAGAAACTCGAAGACATGTACCGCAACGGAAGCTATGCGCCGGAATTCAAAAAGTTTTCCGACCTTCAACTCGACTATGAATTGGTGCGCGAAGAGAACCGCCAGGTGCGCAAGTGGAACAAGGAACTTGAAGAGGCCATGGTCGCAATCGATTCCGCCGACGGTCAAATCGTGGAGCGCGTAAGCCAATTGACCTCCAACGGCGTCGACGCCATCCGCCGCGATCTTCGCAAGATCGGAAGCATATTGGCGTCCCTTGGGCTTAACGATCAAAAGCTGGCCGAAAAGGCAAATCGCGCCGATTCCCCCGCGGTCGGGCCGCCGGTCAAGGATTTCAAACTGGCGCAAGGCATGGACCCGAAGTATCACAAATTGGCCGAACAGGTTCAACTGTGGCAGGGGCTTGAGCGGACGCGCACGATGTTGCCGCTGGGCCAGCCGGTCAAAGGGCCCGTGCGCATAACGTCAAGTTACGGCACCAGGAACGATCCGTTCGACGGGACGCCCACCATGCATAAGGGCATCGATTTCTCCGGCCAGATCGGGACGCCTCTTTACGCCGTCGCGCCCGGAAAGATCATTCAGGCCGGCAACAGGTTCGGTTACGGCGACGCGGTCGAAGTCGACAACGGGCTTGGCTTCACCACCCTGTACGCCCATCTATCCGCGATAAGCGTAAAGCGCGGCGACCAGATCAAGGCCGGCGATCTGATCGGACTCGGCGGGTCAAGCGGGCGAAGCACCGGACCGCATTTGCACTATGAAATCAGGTACAACGGCGCGCCGTTCAATCCGTACATGTTCATAAAGGCAAAAGACAAATAACAAACAAAAGGATGAAATATGTTCGCATTTACAAACTCTGAGAACAGGCAAAGTCCCACCATTATCGGCGCCGGGTGCAAGCTTAACGGCGATATAAAGACCGATCACACCGTGCAGATTCACGGCGACCTTATGGGCAAGGTCCAGGCCGACGTCGTCATAATCGGCCGCGGCGGAAGCGTCAACGGGCGCGTCATCGCAAACATAGTCTTCCTGCACGGCAACATGGAGGGCCCCATAGAGTGCGACGTCGCGAATATCTTCCACAACGCCACAATGTCCGGGAATCTTTATTACTCGCGCCTTAATATTACCAGCAACGACCGGCTTGAATGTAAGCTTATCCACAAAGAGATCCGCGGATGAAAGTATATGTCGCGAACGATCATCACGGGGTGGGGCTTAAACTTTATCTGCGGAACATGCTTTGCGCCGCCGGTTACGACGTCGAAAATCTGGGCGTCGACAATCCGGATGAAAAAGTCGATTTCCCCCTTGTCGTCGCGCCGGTTGCGGACAAACTTTTGTCCGATCCGTCCGCGCGCGGAATTGTCATATGCGGAACCGGCGGCGGGGTTTTGGTCGCGGCGAACCGGTACCGCCACATTCGCGCGACAAGGTGCGACCGACCGGATCAGGCGAAACAGGACAGGTTTCACGGAGATATAAACGTTTTGGCCCTGGGCGCGGACGACATCGATTTAGAGGCCGCGTTTCTGGTCGCGCGGAGTTTCCTTGAATCCCCGTTCGACGCGACGGAGCGCCGCCTTCGAAGGATCAAGCTTATCTCATAATGCAAAGGCCCGTCATAACTTTCGATTTGGACGACGTCGTTTTCCTGTCCGGCGCGCCGGTCGCGGAGTTTTTGAGGGCGCGCGGATTCGAACCTGATTACGGAGATTTCAATTACAAATGGCTTCCGCCCGAAGTTCACAAAGAGCTTTATAAATTTTTCGTCGGCCCGGAATATTACGGCGCGCCTTTGACGTCGCCGAACGCGCCCGCGTATATAGGGGCCCTGCGCAAGGATTACGACGTGCGGTTCGTCACCGCGCGGCCGGAAAAGTGCAGGGATTTAACGGTTGCGCAATTCACGAAGGGCGGCATTTATGTCGACAGGGCGGATATAACGTTTCTCGGGATCGGCGCGGACAAAATCGCCGTACTGAAAGAGATCAATCCGAAACTTCATATAGACGACGGGGCAAGAATCATAGAATTGTGCGTCGAAAACGGTATAAATCATCTGATGATTTCAAACGAATATACCGGATGGAATCATTATTTGCGCGATGATCCAAGGGTGCGCTTCGTCGAAAACCTTGATGAGTTTTGGAAAAGGCGGGAAGAGTTCCTTTGTCATCCCCGCGAAGGCGGGGATAGAGTCTTGTAAATTGGTGGGGTGTGTTTCTATGAAACACACCTTGTTTGCAAAGCAAACAACTATTTCCCGTTTGCAAAGCAAACAGGAAACGTCATTGCGAGGAGCCCGAAGGGCGACGCGGCAATCCAATCCTTTTTTGTCTCCCCCTCCTCGAGTCTCGGCGTAGCGAAGCGAAGACGGATGAGGGGGGGGGCTTCGCCGCCGAGGGGGAGCTTAAACATGCAGAGCCAAAGTTCCCCTCTATGGAGGGGTGGATTTTACGCGAAGCGTAAAAGACGGGGTGGTTGCGTCAGTTCGAAAAACCACCCCGGCCCTTTCAGGGCCACCCCTCCGACGGAGGGGAACTTTGCACTCCCCGTCATTGCGAGGAGCCCGAAGGGCGACGCGGCAATCCAATCCTTTTTGTCATATCGCGACCTTGACTTTTTTATAAGAACCTGTTATAATCACCGCAGAAACCCGCCGTTATTCGTAGCGGCGCCTAGGGGGGCGAAAGCCCCCCTTGTATCGTAAGGGATATATTATGTCGGGACGGCGCGTTATTGCCTACATAGATGGCCTGAATCTTTTCTACGGTTCGCTCAAGGGCACGAAATACAAATAGTTGAATATCGAATCAATGTGCGGAGCCTTGCTTCGCCCCGACGACGAATTGACCGCCGTGAAATACTTTTCCGCAATGAAATCCGATGCAAATAACCCGCAAAGGGCATTGAATCAAAAAATTTATTTTGAAGCTTTGGAATCGACGGGCAAAGTTTCCGTTGAACTTGGGTTTTTCTCTATCCGCAGAGTCACGCTGCCCTTGACATCGGATTGGGATGCCGGCCGCGTAAATATGGTCAATGTTGTAAAGACCGAGGAAAAAGGAACCGACGTCAATTTGGCAATACGAATGGTCGCGGACGCCAAGGACGACAAATTTGATTACGCGATGCTGTTCAGCAACGACAGCGACATGGCGAACGCGGTCAAAATTGCAAACCGGGAATGTGGAAAACAAATAGGGCTTTTTATAGGCCGTGGCGCGAGATCATATAAAGTCCTGCATAATCACATATTGCACACTAAGCATCTGCTGCCGAATCTTTTTGCGGCGCATCAGTTCCCGAATGAAATCAGATTGCCCGGCGGCCGCGTAATCACAAAGCCGAAAGATTGGTAGTAATTCGATAAAAAACAACTTCGTTGTTTTTTGTGAAAGCATTGTTCATTGCCACCTGCTGCCTGCTATCTGCTAATTTAATAACGCGGGTTTTGCCCGCGTTATTGACACGTATACGTAAACACTCCTTTGCCGGTTTCGGTGCAGCTTGCGGACTTGGCCCCCGAGAGCGTATCGCCGCTGGCCACCGGCGTCGGATATTCCGCGGGACAGGTGTTTTCGCATACGACCGTATAGTCGGCGTTTGCGATCGTCGCCGACCATGCCGGCCAAACGAACGCCGCCCCGACCAAACACAAAAATAAAAACATTGCCTTTTTCATATATTTCTCCTTTTTTCTCTTTCGTCATTGCGGGCCGCCTTCGGCGGCGCGGCAATCCAATTCTTTTTTGTCTCCCCCTCCTTGAGGGGGAGTGGCGCCTTTGGCGCCGAGGGGGAGCTCCCCCCAGTCGCGCTTCGCGCGCCAGCCCCCCTCAAGGAGGGGGGCACAACAATCGTCGTCCTCTGGACTCCTCGCAATGACGACCTGCTATCTGCTATCTATTATCCGCCCCCGGACGTTCATTGCCTTCCGACAATTACATAGCCCGGGGGCGTCTCGGCCTGCTTCCCCCGCCGGACATTGCTCCGGCAAAGGTAATTCCAAGGTTCTGTCCTCTCTTATGGAAAGACTATGATTTGATTGCATAGACCGCCCGAGTTGCGCAAATATTTTGATCCTGATACTTGATCCTGAGGATTGGGAGCGTGAGGAGCGCGGAACGGGAACAGTTGTTGTTCGCG
>JAISSM010000069.1 GCA_031273075.1 Rickettsiales bacterium | reverse complement strand
ATACTGGGACCAGCTTCCGGGCGCCGCGCCAAGGTCCGCCACCGTCTGCCCGTTTTTGAATATTTTGAATTTGTCGTTTATTTCCGAAATCTTGAACGCCGCCCGCGCGCGAAAGCCCTCTTTTTTCGCCCGCGAAACGTACGGGTCGGACAACTGGCGCCGCATCCATTCGGCGGACGATTTTTTCGCGGCTATCTTTTTATCGATTATTTTCATCAAGCAATTTTTTCGCGTATTTTATCGAAAGCAATTTGGAACGCGCGCCGTCCGATCTGCTGTTCAAAACCACCGGAACCGCGCCGCCCATGACCAGGCCCGCCGCGGAAAAGCCCCCGCAAAGCACGTACGCCTTGAACAGCGAGTTCCCGGAATCCAAATCGTGCGCAAGGATTATATGCGCGGCTTCGCCCGCCAGTTTCTTCAATCTTCGCGCCCGGGGCGATATCGCCGTGTCAAGCTGGTCCAACCTTAAATCCGCGTTCGCGACATTGCCGTTGTCAATCAGCCACCCGCCGTCCACCGACGAAAGGATTTTCGGATTCATCCGGCCCGAGGCCGTCAAAATGGACACCGTCGGGCGCCGTATCCCGAGGGCGCGCCGCGCCAGGTCCGCCGCGTGCGCGATTATTTTGACCTTTTGCTCTTTGGTAGGCGCTATGTTCACCGCCGCGTCCGTTATTATCACCCTCTTTTTCAGCCAGAAAAACGGAAAGCGCCTTTTCTCCACTATAAAGCAATGCGACAGAAAGCCGTCCGCGCCCCCCTTTATAAGCGCTTTGTCATCGTATCCGATCACAAGACGCATGAACGGCGCGGTTTCGCACATGCCTTTCGCAATTATCAGATTATCGTTCGGATTGACCGTCCGCATCGCCGCGTCGAACGACTCCGGCGTTTCGTCCGCATAGATCACGTCGTTCACAAGGCCGCGCCGAAGCGCGCGGCGCGCCACGTCCGACGCGTATCCCGCCCCCGCCGCCACAACCAAAAGCGTCGTTCTTTTTTTCATTTTTCCCGCCCTTTTCCTTTGCCTTTGAGAAGTCCTTGCATTATAATTGGGAAAATACAGGATAGCAATATGAATTTTAAGCCGACCGCGCCTTTAAGCGGATTTATAGAACTTTCGCCGGGCGCGCAAAAGTGTTTCGACGAATGCGCGGCGCGCATGAAAGGCGTCTTTCTGGCCGCCGGATTCAAGCATATCGATCTTCCGGCGATAGAGCGGGCCGAAGTTTTGACCGACAAAGACAATTTGGACGAAATCGAGACCCAGATGTATTTGTTCAAAAAAGGCGACACAAGCATGGGGCTGCGCTATGACCAGACGGTCGGTTTGGCGCGGTACGTCGCGGGCGGGGCGGGCGATCTGGTTTTTCCGTTCCGCGCGTATCAATTCGGCAGGAATTACAGGGGGGAACGCCCGAAACGCGGCCGGTATCGCGAATTTTACCAAATGGACGCGGATATTTTGGGAATAAACTCGCTTTCTCTGAACTATGACGCCGAAATCGTCGCCGTATTCTCAAAGGCGTATGAAAGCTGTGCGGAATATATCGGGAAAACGTTCATAAAAGTCGGAAGCCGCCCGTTTTGGGACGCCATGTTCGAATACCTTGGGCTTGGCGCGGAAGAGTCAAAGCAAGTCTTTGTTTTAATTGATAAAAAAGACAAAATAGGGGATGAATTCGAACCCGCGGTCCGCGGGCTTATCGGCGCCAAGGCGGATGAAATTTTCCGCGTGTTTTCAGAGGGTTACAAAAGTTTTCGCGCAAAGACCGCCGCTCTTTCCAAGGCCGTGGACGAAATCGATGAATTTATGGGGCAGCTTGACGCAATGGGCATAAAAAACGCCGAAATCGATGTGTCCGTTATGCGCGGCCACGCCTATTACACCGGGCTGGTATTCGAAGTATTTTTGGAAAAGTTGCCCGAACTCGGGTCCGTCGGCGGTGGCGGGAGATACGCGGATTTGTGCGGGAAATTCGGCAAAACCAAGATCGTCGGGGTCGGCGCGGCGGTCGGATTCTCGCGCATGATGGTAACGCTTTTGGACGAAGGAATGATAGATTTGTCGAAATTCGAAGACGATGTCGACACGTGCGTTTTGGTCATGGATCAGGGATGCGTTCCGTTCGCCATGGCGATACTTTCCAAACTTCGCTCTGCCGGAATCGTTTCCGTTCCGTTCCTGGACGTTGATAAAAAATTCAAGTCGCAAATGGAGTTTGCGAACAAAATATGCTGTAAATTCAGCGTGATAATCGGCGAAGATGAAGTAAAGAATAACACGGTTACGCTTAAAGATATGAAAAGCGGGGAACAGAAGGTTCTGGCGCCCGACGAGGCCTTAAAATTCCTTGTTAAAACAAAATGATAGAAAAAAAACTTCATGATTTACTTAAACAGGAAAAAGACCTTGGCGACAGGATGAACGGCGGGGGGTTAAGCGGCGACGAATTTGCAAAGGCCGTGAAAGAGTTTGCAAAAATCGGCAAGGTCACCCCTATAATTCGGGAATACATGGACGCCAAAAAGGCCATAACGGACGCCGAAGAGATGCTGTCCAATCCAGAATTAAAGGAAATGGCGGACGCGCAGGCGGCCGAATTCCGCAGAAAACTTCCGGAAATTGAGGAAAAACTTCAAATCGCGCTTCTTCCAAAAGACGATGCCGACGACAAGTCCGCGATCGTCGAAATCCGCGCCGGGGTCGGCGGGGACGAGGCCGCCTTGTTCGCCGGAGACCTTTACAATCAATATCTGGGGCTTGCCGCGCGGCACGACTGGAAGGTCGAAATCATCGGCGAAAACCCGATTTCTCTTCATGGGTACAAAGAAATTATCTTCAAAATTCAAGGGGTTGGAGTGTATGAACGGCTTAAATTCGAAGGCGGCATCCACCGGGTCCAAAGGGTGCCGGAGACAGAGGCTTCGGGACGCATACACACATCCGCCGCATCCGTCGCCGTCATGCCGGAGGCCGAGGACCTCGACGTCCTTATAAATGAAAGCGACCTTCGCGTCGACGTTTATCGAAGCAGCGGCGCCGGCGGGCAAAGCGTCAATCGCACAGAATCCGCGGTCCGCATCACCCATATTCCGACCGGCATAGTCGTCACGTGTCAAAACGAGAGGTCCCAGATACAAAACAGGGCGACCGCGATGTCCATTCTTAGATCGAAAATCTATGAAAAACAAAGACTTGCGCAACAAAACGAGCGCGACGACCTGCGCGGGTCCATGGTCGGCGGCGGCGACAGAAGCGAAAAAATCCGGACGTACAATTTCCCCGAACAGAGGGTGACGGACCACAGGATCAAGCTGACCCTTTACAAACTTGCGGATATTTTGGCCGGGGGCGCGGCGCTGGACGAAATGATCGACGCCCTGATCGCGAGCGATCAGCTTGCGCGACTCTCTACAATTAACAGTTAACAATTAAATTGTGATATGGGATATGGTGGGGTGTGTTTCTATGAAACACACCGGCGGCTTTTGTAAAAAGCCGCCCCACCTATGGCTCTGCCAGGCATGTAATTCAATTCGCGGTGCAATTGCCGTATGTGAATGAACCCTTGCTGTCCGAATAAGTGCCCGATATGGTAAGGGCCGGTGAAGTGGTTTCCACATACCCATCGCCGCATGATGCCGTGTCTGCTACGGTTTTATAATCGGAATTCGAAGTGCATGTTCCACTGAGAGGACAAGTAACGGCAGATGCGGGTGTAAGAGAAGGACTAAGCCACTCGCATGCGGGGATTGTAAGGAGCCCGATACGAGAGCATCTGCCGTATGAACCGTGTCGGACACAGGATTCTGCGCAGCCTTCCGCGCAAAAACTCTGACAGTAGGACACGGAGGAGTACAAGAGGTAGAACCCCCAGGGCGCGCCATTGTTGTTTGCATCACAGGTTTTACCGTTTGTAGTATCGACTACGTTCGTAGCACGACACCAGCAAAACCTTCCGGTAGTATCAGCCACCGGCGGGTCAGTAGTGCCGTTTGCGGCACACCTTGATTGCCCGCTTATACTGCCGGTCGGATTGCCCGTAAATGTGATAATAAATGTACCATCGACGGTATATGAACTATTTGTCTGAGAACTTCTACTGTATAAATCACCGGCAGCAATCCAAGGGTGAGAAGACGTTTTCCCACATAACTTTATGGCATGAACATTCCCCGTCCAAACCGCCATTGCAATAAAAATCAAAACTTTTTTCATAACATCCCCCTGTGTAAATTAAAAAAACCGCCAAGGAATTGGCGGTCGGGGAGTTAGAAAAATCATAATGTAAAATGATCCCGCCGACCTTCGATATATAGTCGGCGGCTCCCCGACCAAGTCGGAGAGTTATGACAAAAATAAAGGACGCGCCGCGTCCACATTTTCATCAGGCGGATTACAATGCGATTTTTCGCACCGTTACATTATGGGCTTTTCTAAGGCCCCGAAGCCACATCCCTGTGGATTCACCCCCAAGCATAATAAATGGGAAAAGAAAATGCAATAAATTAATTATTAATTATAAATCGGCTTTGCATGGTGGGGTGTGTTTCTATGAAACACACCCCACCCGCGACATTCATTGTTAATTGCCTGCCACCCGAAGCCTCGGCGAAGGGTGGTTAATTGTTAACTGAAGGC
>JAISSM010000059.1 GCA_031273075.1 Rickettsiales bacterium | reverse complement strand
CAGGAATAAACGAAGATATAATAAGGCAATACATAGAGCATCAAGGCAAAAAAGATTCGGGACAGCTTAAGCTGCACTTTACCTAAATGCCCCGGGCGTAAGCCCGTGGGTGTTTTACTGTGTCGCGCAAAGCGCGACTGCTTTATTACTGGATACCGCGGTTTAACCGCGGTATGACAAAAGGGTTGATAAGGGGGATTTGCAAGTTTATAATGCGGGGATGAAAAGAATACCGGTACTGTTGACTGTTTACTGTTGTCTGTCGACTGTTTCTGCGCGGGGCGCCGCCCCGGCCGTGGTCGCGCCCGCGTGGGCCGGCCCTGCAAAGTCGTATTATCTCGTCGACTTTCAATCGGGCCAGGCGATCGTTTCCAAGTCCGCCGACGATTTGATGATTCCCGCGTCCATGATAAAACTTATGACCGCGGAGCTGGCCTTCGACGCGCTTCGTTCCGGAAAGATTTCCATGAACACAAAGCTTATCACCCCGAAAAACGCCGATCATAAAAATCCCGCGCTGTTGTCCGCGTCGAAAGTTTGTCTGTCCGAAGGCCAGGTCATTACCGTCGAGGACGCGCTTACCGGCCTTCTGGTCGTTTCGGGCGGCGATGCGGCGATAACATTGGCTGAAAAACTCGGCGGAAGCGAAGAGGCGTTCGTTCAAATGATGACGGAACGCGCGCGCAAGATCGGCATGGAATACACTTCGTTCGGAAACTCCAGCGGCCTTCCGGACGTGAACAATTTATCCACGTCGCGCGAGCTGGCCATTCTCGCGGACCATATAATCCGGACGTATCCCGAATATCTTTATTTCTTCCGCACGCGAAGATTCGAATTCGTAAATCCCATCACCGATTTCTGCCGCGCGTGGGCGAAGTCGCACGCCATAAACTATAACAAACTTTTATTCATAATGGGCGGGGCCGACGGGATGAAAACCGGCCACACCGTCAAAGGCGGGTACGGAATGGTCGCGACCGCGAATCGTAAAAACCGGCGGCTTATCGCAGTCATAAACGGCATGAACGCGAAGGGGCACGATCCCTTGGCATTGGAGGCGAAAAGGCTTTTGGAATACGGATATGAAAACACTTTCAACCGCGAGATAAAATCCGAAGCGGTCGTTCCGGTTTGGTACGGGCGCAAGCCCGAAGTAATCGCGCGTACGAAAAGACCGTTCATTTTGACGCTGAAAAACGGGACCGATTTGGACGCCCTTCGCGTTTCCGCGTTCGTTTCAAACGACATATCCGCGCCTCTCGCGGCCGGAGAGGAAGTCGGCCTCATAGTCGCGACGCTGGACGGCGTCGAAATAAAATCGGACAAGCTGTACGCGGTCGAAGACGTTCCGCGCATCCGTTTCTTCGGCCGCATTCTCAGGAATATAAGATTCTTCGCGGAGAAATTATAATGGCGAAAAAAGAAATCTCTTTCAATTTCCCGCGGCCCGTCGACAATGATTTTTTCGTAGGGCATGCCGGCGTCATCGCGTCTTTCTTCGGTGCATGGAAAAAGAGGGACGAGTATCCGATCCATCCCGTATGGCTTTTGACCGGGCCCCGCGGCATCGGCAAGGCGACCCTTGCATACAGACTGGCCCGCCGGATTTTTTCCGATTTATACAACCGACCCGAAAGTGAAATCGCGGCGCAGATATCCGTCGGAGGAATCGGCGATCTGTTCGTCGTCGATCTCGAACACAATATTTCCGACAACAAGGCGGCCAAATCCATATCCATAGAGGCCGTTCGCGCCATGATCGAAAAAATGCAATTGTTCAGCATGGGCGAATCGTGGCGCGTCGTCATTATCGATTCCATGGACGAATTGTCCACATTCGCGCCGAACGCGCTGTTGAAAGTACTTGAAGAGCCGCCTGCGAAGACTTTGTTTTTCGTTATCGCGCACTCGCTTGACCGCGTGCTTCCGACAATACGCTCCCGTTCGCGCGTCGAAAAGATGCGGCCTTTGTCAGGGCTGGAAATTTGCGAGATCGCGGCCAAACTTTTGCCGGGCAGGGCGCTTAGCCCCGATATTATAAAAGTAAGCGGCGGAAGTTTCGGGCGAATCGCCGCGATGCTTTCGACCGGCGCGGACGGTTTGTTCGACGAGGTCGTCCGCGTTTGCAAAAATCCGGCGTCGAATTCGGCCGACTGTCTTTTATTGGCAAAAAAAATAGCGGCAAATCCCGAAAATATGCCCATACTTATGGATGTCGTCGCGTATTTCGGCCTGGCGGAACTTTATCCCATTGCTCTTCGCGACATAGAGCGCGCGAACGTTCTGCATCTGGATATGGATACGACCGCGTATAAAATCATAAACGCGATATTGCAATGCTTATAGACACCCATACGCACGTTCCCGATCTTTCCGGAGTGGACAGGATAATTCTTATGTCCGCAGAGGCCGCCGATTTCAAAAAAGTATTGATTGCGGCGCAAAATAATCCGAATATATTCTGCACCATCGGCATACATCCCGATTATGTCGACGACATTCCAAATTACGCGCATTTGCTGGACAATCCGAAAGTCGTCGCGGTCGGCGAAATCGGCCTCGAATATCACTATGACAAGGCGCCGAAAAAGCGACAGATCGAATCGTTTCAAAAACAGTTGGAAATCGCGCGGCGGGCGGACCTTCCCGTTTGCGTCCATTCGCGCGAGGCCGACAACGACACGTTGGAAATTCTTAAAAATGCCCGCGGCGTGATGCACTGTTTCACCGGCGGATATGAATTCGCGCGCGCGATGCTTGACCGCGGGTTTTATATTTCGGCCAGCGGCATCATCACTTTCAAAAACTCCGGCGCCGTGCGCGAGGTGTTCGCCAAAATCCCCCTCGATCGGATACTGTGCGAAACGGATTCCCCCTATTGCGCGCCCGTTCCGTATCGCGGTCGGGACGCGACGCCCTCCATGGTCGTCGAAGCGGTCAAATGTCTTGCGGAAATCAAAAAAGTCGGGCAGGTTGAAATGGAGCGAATTTTGTGGGATAATGCGAAATCATGCTTCGACAGATTATAAAATCAGGACAGGTCGCCTTGAACCGCCGCGCGCGGTTCGATTACGCCATCGACGAGACGATAGAGGCCGGCGTGTCGTTCACGGGCGCGGAAGTGAAGTCCGTTCGATTCGGCCTGGTGTCTTTGGCGGACTCGTTCGTTCAATCCAAGGGCGGAAATTTAGTCGTTAAAAACATGGCGATACAACGCCTTCCGACCGCGAACAAACTGGCCGGATTCGACGAGCGGCGGGACAAGCGGCTTCTCCTTCATAAAAGCCAGATAAAAAGGCTTTGCGGCAAATTGAATGAAAAAGGCGCGACAATCGTTCCGATGAAACTTTATTTCAACAATCGCGGCATCGCGAAGGTCCTCTTGGGCGTCGGGTTCGGAAAGTCAAAAATCGACAAGCGCGAGGTAATCAGGAAAAGAGAGTGGACCAAACAAAAACAGCAATTAAGAATGAAGAATTAAGAATGAAGAATGGATGTGTCGCGCGAAGCGCGACGGCTTTATTACTGGATCCCGCGGTTTAACCGCGGGATGACAAATCTAGAACAACTCGGTTACGTCGCAGATTTGTTTGAGTTCCTCGGGTTCCGAGGCTTTGAGTTCGCCATCGTCCAAAATATAAACCGTTTTCTCCGCCATTGTCGGCGTCAGCCATGTTTCCTCCCACGGGCGCGATATCTTCGTTATCGAAAACTCCGGCGCAAAAGAGAACTTGAATTTTTGCAGCATGCAATCCGCGCCCTCTATCGTTCTGAATTCGTCCGGCGTTATATCCCTGCCGTCAAGCGTTATCTTATATTCGTAATATCCGTGCGCCCTGCCGTCTTCAACCCTTGTGCGCGTTATTTCCATATTCGGAGCATGATTAAAAGTTTCAACGCCGGCAATACCCGCGCCGGTATCGTCAAGTTGGCCCTCGGTCTTTGAGGTCGGATCGGAAAGGCCGTCGTCGAACGCGAACGAACCGTTCGCAATGAAGAATGAAGAATGAAGAATGAAGAATGAAAGAATTATTTTTTTCATAATTATATTTCCTTGATTATAACCCATTAATTGTTCATTGTTAACTGTTAATTGTTTATTGTTTTACCCAAGCTTGACTTCCTTTCCCTCACTCCAACCTTCATGCTTTGCAATGGTATTTATCAAAATCTCCAACTGCCTGTCGTTCAAATTCCTCACCGGCGTGTGTCCGGGCACACCGAGCGCTTCCCTTACCTTCTTTTGATACAACGCGGTATTATTATCCGGCGGCGGCGCATAATTTCTTACCCCCTGGTCGAGAGTTCCATGTATATAATCGCGATCCGGGCGCCGCCACAAGTTCATGATTGCCCTCATGCCGGTTTCTTTGTCCGGGAAAATCGCAAATTTGTAACCGTTCCCCGAATCAAAATAGCCGATCGCCCCCATTTCTTTCGCATGTTGGCTCCATACAATATTACCGGGATTATTAGTGCGCCACGAGGCCGATCCGTTCTGCCGCATATATTTGGTTCCGTCAGCGGCCACATAAACAACATGGTTTTTGGGGCCCTTACTGTACTCTGTTGCGGCGCGCACCATTTTCCGCGCAGGCGGCGTCGACGTTTGGGCGGTCGTTGTCGTTTGTTTCGGCGCCGTCGTTGCCGCCGCAGTCGTTGCCGCCGGTTTTGCGGCGGCGCCAGGAACCGGAGGACGGCACTTTCCCGAACTGCACAACCAATCGGGCCGACGGCAAAATTGGTTCGTTCCGCAGAACCATCCCGCCGGTTTTGCCTTTCCGCCATAGTTCGCCCAACCGCCGCTGTCAAATCCGGGTATCTCCGTTCCGCTTCGATGCATCCATTTCCCCTGATAGTAACACCAGCCGTCGGATTCAAGGTATTCCGTCGCGCCGTTTGGCGGAAACGCCACGGGGACGGGAGTTGGAGCAGGGGCGGGGGAAGGCGGGGGCGTGCTTGTCGGCGGAGGGGTTTGGGGCACGCCTATGCCGTTCGGCAGGTAGTTTTTGGGCGCATTGCGTTTAAGGCGGTCATGGTTGTACCGTTCCAAAACCTCTAAAAAACCATAGCATTTTTGGACGCCCCACGTCTGCGTATAATCCCAGCCGGCCGCGGCGCACACCCGGTATAATCCCGCGACCGATATGTATCCGCGCGCGTCCATGTTCGCTTCGTACGCCCTTGCGGCGGGCCACCTGTATGTCGGCGCGATGAAAGTATTTATCGCCATCTCCACATCCTCTACGTAAAAATATCTGGCGGGAGCGGCGTATGTGTTCGCAAATAATGAAGAATGAAGAATGAAGAATGAAGAAAG
>JAISSM010000056.1 GCA_031273075.1 Rickettsiales bacterium | reverse complement strand
CAGGAATAAACGAAGATATAATAAGGCAATACATAGAGCATCAAGGCAAAAAAGATTCGGGACAGCTTAAGCTGCACTTTACCTAAATGCCCCGGGCGTAAGCCCGTGGGTGTTTTACTTCTTTATTAATTGCCTGCGGCGCAGTGGATCCCCGCCTGCGCGGGGATGACGAACCACCCCGCCCCTTCGGGGCACCCCTCCATAGAGGGGAACTTAGGCGGCGCATGTTCGGCGCCACCCCTCCATAGAGGGGAACTTTATGCGGGATGACAAAAGAATGGATTGCTTCCCCCTTCCTTCGTCGGGGTCGCAATGACGGGGAGCGTATATTATATTTGTACAAATTTTAGATTGGGGTATTGTAAAGGGCCGGGTCTAGTTCTTTTGGGCCTTGAATTTCGTCAAAAGAAGATCCCAAAGCGATTCTTTGTCCGATTCGATCAAGCCGGCCAAAGACACCTTGCCCCCATACCAATATGTTTTCGGGCCGGCGGATACGCGTATAAGGCGTATCTTGGCGCCCGAATCCAGGTGCTCGCAATTATCAGCGTCCATATTGTGCGTGATTTTATTCTTTGCAAGGTATGCGGCGAGGGTTTCGTTCTTTTCAAGCGCTGTTTCGGCGCCGGGTTGCTTAACCATAATTTGGCTCCTTTCGGTTATGGTTCGCATCCTTTGCGGATGTTTGTCGATTATAAGAATAATGCGGGTTCATTGCAAGGGATTATTATATGGGGATTGGACAAAAAATTATTAATGAACAATAATAGTTGTTAGTCTTTTTTAATTATTAATTATCAATTATTAATTATTAATCACTATTAATTAACCCCTACCAAGAAAATCTAACGAACGAAGTTCGTAAGATTTTCTATCCTTCCCCTATTCTAGGGGAAGGGGCTATGCTCTGCATTCTAGGGGAAGGGGCCGGGGAGATATGGCGGCGAGGGCGGTTTTGTGCTATAATTGTCCCATGGATATGTCCGTTGTGTTTTTCCTTGCGATCGCGCTGACGCTTGTCGCGCTTATGCGCAAAAGCGGGATAAGCTCCCTGATCGCGTTTCTATTCGCCGGTATGATCGCGGGGCCGCATGCGCTGGGCCTGTATCAGGTGTCCGGCGTGTGGAATTTTTTAGGAAGCCTCGGCGTCGCGTTCCTATGGTTCGCCCTAGGGCTTGAATTAAACATAAACCGGCTTTGGACTTTGCGAAAAGGGATTTTCGGACTTGGCGCCCCCTCCGTCGGTCTTGTTTCCCTTGTTCTGTTCCCCTTGATTTTCTTATCGACCGACTGGCCGGTCATGGGCGCGGTCATGGTATGTCTTATGCTTTCCATGTCAAGCACGGGCGCGGATCTTCAGGCCCTGGCCGATCGGGACGAGTTGCAGACAAAATTGGGCCGGCGGGCGTTTTCCATGATTCTGTTCCAAGACCTTTTGTCAATTCCGATTTTGGCGATGCTTCCCGTCTTCGCGGGCAAGTCTCTTAATTTGGGGGCCGACGTCATCGACGTATTCGTTTTGACAATCGGCCTTATATTCGGCGTCGTTCTTTTCGCCCGGATTTTCGTAAATCCAATAATGCGCCTTGTCGCCAAATTAAAATCGCGCGAAGCCACGCTGTTGGCCGTCCTGTTGAACATCGCGCTTTGCGTCGCCGCGTTCCACGTCGCCGGCATGCCGGTCGCCATAGGCGCCTTCCTTGCAGGCATGTTATTCTCCGAGACCGTTTACAACCATCAAGTGCGCGCGGACATCGCCCCGTATCAGATGCTGTTCGTCGCGCTGTTTTTCATAACTCTCGGCATGACGCTTAACCTTTCGCTTTTGGCGTCGAACTGGCTTATCATAGCCGCCTTTGCGATCGCCCTTGTTCTTATAAAGTTTTCGGCGATTTATTTCGTCGCGCGTCTTCGCGAATCGTCGGCCGGCGACGCGTTCCTTATCGCGCTGATCCTGGCCCAAGGCGGCGAATTCGGTTTGCTTATTCTGCAGACCATGCGGGTTTCCGGAATAGAGGCCGTTCCGCTTCCGCACACGGAGATCATAACCGCCGTCATAATAGTTTCCATGATAACGACGCCCCTGCTGCTTGGTCTGCGCGATTTCCTTTGCGATCGCGGCGCGTTTTATTCGGCGCGGCGCGCGAAAAAATACAACGGCGCCGCGCGCGTGAAAAATCCCGCCGTCATAATTTGCGGATTCGGCCGCGTGGGCCAGACCGTCGCAAAAATGCTTTGCGCGAAAAAAATCCCCCATGTCGCGATCGATATAAACGTCGATCAAGTAATGCGCGGGCGAGAGGCCGGATTCAACGTCGTTTACGGCGACAGCACGCGAAGCGACGTTCTGTCCGAATTCGGGCTTAGTCCGCGGACGACCAAGGGCGTGATCATCGCGCTGGACAACGCGGCCGTCGCAAAAAAGGCCGTCAGGGCAGTTCGCCGAATCGCGCGCCGCGTGCGCATTTTCGCAAGGGCGCGGAATTTGCAGGAATCCAAAATCCTTATGTTCGAGGGCGCGCGCACCGCATTGCCCGAAACCATAGAATCCGCATTTTTATTGGGCGGCGGACTTTTGTCGGCGCTGGGCGTCGGAGCAAAGGACATCGGGATGATTTTGGCGCGGCTTCGGAAGGACGGGTATCAGTCAATTAGCAATTAGCAGATAGCAGGTAGCAAATCGGGATTCGGGATTCGCGATTCGGGATTCGACGTCGCGGGGATTTTGTTATTGTTAAGTTGCGATTGATTTGCTATGTTTCCCGTATGAAAAAGATAATCGCCGCAATCGTCGGGATAGTTTTCGTCGACCAATTATTCAAAGGATTTTTATTGTCCCTGGTCGCCGGCGGATGGCATCTTTCCGGCGACGCGTTCTCTCTGGTTCCCAATCCGTACATGATGTGGCGCGTCACAAGCTGGTTCAACATCGTATTCACGTGGAATCCCGGCACCGCTTTTTCGATTCTGCGCGAGGCGTCGAGTTTGCTTTTGATTTTCCTTACCGGCGCCGTCATAGGCTATTTGTCCTATCTGTTATTCGCGCGAATCAAAAACTGCATGGAAAAGGCGGCCATGGCCCTTGTCGTCGGCGGCGCGATCGGCAACCTTATCGACCGCGTGCGTTTCGGCGCGGTAATCGATTTTATAGACTGGCACATCGGCACATGGCACTGGCCCGCGTTCAACATCGCCGACATATGCATCTGTCTGGGCGTCGGTCTTTACATTTTATATTTCTTGATCCAAAGGAAAAAATAATGGTTCGCTATATGGACAATCAAGTCGGAGGGTTCAAGCAATTCTCTGAAATGAAGGAAGGTTCCGCCGGATCGCGGTTCGGGGTTTTCGGGTGGGTATTGTTGTTCCTTTTGGCGTGGTGGTTGTTCATGCCGCAGAAAAAAAATCCCGTCGCCCCCGCCGCCGAAGTCGCGCCGCCAGTCGATATTTCCAAAGTGCCGAAACAAAGCGCCTTTCATGACAAGTTGGATTTCACAATTCAAGGGATCCGCATCAGTAATATAGTTCTTAAAGAATATAAAGAGGACATGAACGGTTCGAATCCCGTAAAACTTTTGGCCGGGGTCGACGACAAGGAATTTGTCGAAGTCGGGATTCAAGCGGTCGGGACCGACGCGCCGAGCGAAGCTTCCCTGTGGAAGTCCGGTCGCGCGGCCGCAAACAACGTCATGTCGTGGAAGTCCGAAAGCGGCGTCGAATTTTTCCGCAAAATTTCGGTTTCGGACGGCTTTGTGATAATCGTTTCCGACGAAATAAAAAACAATTCCAAAAAGCCGATAAGCGTTCGCCAGTATTCGCGCGTCGTTCAAGGCGGCGGCGCAAGCACTTTGTTCACCGTGCATGTCGGCGGAATCGCGAAGATCGACGACGGCATCGAAGAGAGGTCGTGGGACGACATGTCGGACAAGGCGGGATATTTCGAACAGGGATCCGATCAGACGCCGTTCGCCGGTTTCTCAGATCAATACTGGCAAGTAATAGCGTCGTCGGAACAGCAGGGCGAAAAAACGATCCGGCTTCGCCGGCGCGCGGACGGAATGTATCAAGCCGAAATCGCCCCCGCGTACGGAGAGATGAAGCCGGGCGAAGTCAAAGAGATCGCGACGAATATTTTCGCGGGACCGAAAACCCAGGCCGCGCTTCGCGACGCCGCCCTGAAGATGCCCGGGATCGATCGGACGCTCGATTACGGATGGTTCGGGTTTTTGTCGCGGCCGTTTTTGTGGACGCTGAACAGGCTGTACGACTTTATTCCGAATTACGGGATCGCGATAATACTGCTTACCATAATCATTCGCGGGCTTATGTGGCCGCTGTCAAAAAAATCCTTCAAAGGCATGGCCGCGATGCAGGAGATTCAGCCCGAGATGGCGCGGATACAAAAACTTTACGGCGACGACAAGGCGCGGATGCAATCGGAAATCCTTCGGCTTTATCAGACGCACAAGGCGAACCCGTTGTCCAGCATCGGCATCATGTTCCTTCAAATCCCGATTTTCTTCGCGCTGTACAAGGCGCTTATCATCGCGGTTCCTCTTCGGCACGCGGGATTTTTATGGATGTCCGATCTGTCCGTTCGCGATCCGTATTTCATATTGCCGCTTTTGATGGCCGCAACGATGTTTTTGCAGAACAAAATGACAAGCGCCGGCCGCGCCGCCGACGCGCCGGGCGCGAAAATGATGAAATATATGCCGTGGATTTTCGCGGCCCTGTTCGCCTGGATGCCGGGCGGGCTGGTTTTATACTGGACGGTTTCGAATATTTGCGGGATCATTCAGATCGCCGTAATAAAAAAAGGAGAGAAGCGTGAAAAAATATAAAAAGCATATTTTGGCCGCCCTTTGCATAGTCGCGGTTTTATGCGCCGGGGTTAGATATTTCGCGCCGGAGCGCACTATCGTCGCGGTCGGCGAATGCAATGAAAAAATCCAGCGCAACAAGTTCGCCATAACCCTGAACATAACCGTATTGGACAAGAACGCGGTCGCCTCAATTCAGAGCGTTCAAAGCGCCGCGGACGAGATAGTGCGTCATGTGAAAAAAATCGACGACAACACGATCGAAATTCAGACCAAGAATATTTCAAGCTATGAAGAGGTGAAATGGGAGAAAAACACCCAAGTTATTCTGGGCATAAAGTCTTCGATAGATTTGGAGATCATGACGAAAAACAAAGACACCATACCCGCGATTCTCGGCAACATGCCAATGCCCGGAAGCGCGAAGGTTCTTCCGCAGAGGATGATAAATTTTTCAAGCCGGTCGGTGATAGACGAGGCGATGTCAAAATGTTTGCAAGCGGCCATGAATGACGCGCGCGCCAAAGCGAATGCCATCGCGGAGGCAGACGGAGAGAAGTTGGGCCGTCTTGTTTTCGCGCGGTTCGGGACGTCTTTGGGCGACGACAACGGCCTGTTCAGAGCCAGGGCATTTTCTTCCCGCGCCAACGTCGTTATGGAGGCCTCGGATACCGGCGGATTCGGGCATGACTATGTTCAATCAAGCGACAGCGAGTTGTCTGTCAAAGTAGAGACGGTTTTCAAGATAAAATAATATGAAAAAAAGTTCGGTTTTCATCTTTGCCATTATATTGTCGTCGGGGTCTCTTGACGCCGCCGCGGTGAATCCCAATACCTTGCTGTCGCCCGCCCAATATGAAATGATGGAGCCTTATTTGAAGCCCAAGGCGCGCGAAAAACTTAAACCTGAGGGCGCGGAATACGCGCGCACGCCCGCGCGGACCATGGCGCGCAGCGCGTCGGACACATCCGTTATTCCGATTTCCAATTTTGCGGGCGGGGGAGGGAGCGCAGGCGCGCGCGGCGCGGTTTCTTCCGGCGCAAGCGCGCCGAGGCGCGTGGTTCCGCGCGGCTTTAAGGCCGCCAATGCAACCGTCGCGCGCGCGGCGGCCTCCACCGCGGTCGGCGGCGGGCGCCGCGTGGTTCCGCGCGGCGGAGCTCAAGTTCAAAGGTCGGCTTTGCGCGGGGACAATTCCTCAACTTCGCAGAGGGAAGCCGTTATCACGGGCGGCGAGCAAGTAATCTCTCCGAACAGCGGTATAACGCCTGAAAGATGTCTTTCGGATTATTCGGACTGCATGGACAACTATTGCCGGAGGTCCGGAACAAAATACGACCGCTGTTATTGCAGCGCGAAACTTCAACAGCTGGACGCCGAATACAAGCCCGCGATAGACGCCATCGTTCGCCAGGTCATGATAAAACAAAGCGGCGGCGACATCATCGACGGGATGAGTCAGGAAGAAATAAACGAATATTGGAAAAATACCTTCGACAGCGACGCCATGGCGAATCTGGCCGGGGCGCTCGATATATCGTGGGCGGGGACGGAATCAAGCGTGCGCGGTCAGAACGCGTTCGTCGCGGGCGACGATTTCTGCAAACAGCATCTCGCCGGGTGCTTTCATATGGCGTCGAACATGAAGTCCATGTATCGCACCACCATCGGCCAGGACTGTAAAAAATACGAAACCTATCTGCAAAAAATGAAGTACGGGGCGGAACAGCTTCTTCTTCAATACTAGCCCGCGGTATACACCGCGAGGTCCGGGAATTTTTTCATCAGGTTCATCGATTCGTCGATTTTCGGACGAAGATCGAGAAAGCCGGCTTTGTCGTCGCCGGCCAAATTGTCGATCGCCGGAAGTTTCACAGTCATCGGGTTCACGTGCCTCCCGTCCCTTATGATTTCGTAATGAAGGTGCGGGCCCGTCGATACGCCGGTCGATCCGACATAGCCCAGGGTTTGTCCCTGCCTTACCTGCGTTCCGACATGGACGCCCGATTGAAATCCGCTTAAATGCGCGTAGAGGGTTTCGTAACTCGCATTATGCCTTACCCTTATAAAGTTTCCGTAACCGGCGTTTTGATCGCGCTTTACAATCCTTCCCGCGCCGGCGCTGGGGATCGGGGTTCCCGCGGGCGCGCGAAAGTCGACGCCCCGGTGCGCGCGCGTGAATCCCAATATCGGGTGCCGTCTGTTCCCGCCGAACGTCGACGTTACGCGCGCGTTGTTTATCGGGGTGCGCTTCAGCGACTTGATCGCGCCGCCGCCGTTTTCGTCGTAATAGCCCGGCCGGCCGTTCTGTTTCACAAAGCGGTACATTTTTATCATTCCGCGCTTTCCGGCGTCGAATTTAAGCGCGATTATCGCGCCGGTGTTTATCATTTTGTTTTCGGCGAAGTTCTCTTCGTACAAAATTTGAAACTGCTGACCGGCGCGCATATCCCTTTCGAAATCCATCTCGAACGCCAAAAGGTCGTACGCGTCCATAAGCACGCCCTCCGGAATATTCGCGCGGACGCCCGCGGCGTAAAACGAATCACCGTCCGATATGTTTCCGCTTTTAAGGACAAGCCGGGTTTCCTTTTCGATTTCAATCTCGTTGCAGGTCCAGCCCGCATCGGTTCTTGCGAACTCTATCCGGCGCCATGGGCCGGAATCGAGCACGACCTTGTCCACCGAACCGAATCCCGCCCGGCGGACTATTTTGATCGTGTCGAAGTTCGCCTTTAATTTTTTGACGCCGGCGCTTTTCCTCAAAAGGGTCGCGATCTCGTTTATGTCCGCGCCGGAAAGCGCGTCGGACGACAGGATGCCGGAAAGGGTGTCGCCGAATTTCACGGCTATATGCCGCTCGAACTCCCTATCCACGCGCGCGGATAAGATCAGTATGAAAAACGCCGCCGCCATCAATGAAAATATCGCGGCGAGGCCCAGAAACAAAAGCAATTTTTTTTGATTTTTCACAGGTTCCTAGTATAGTGGAAACATGACCGATAATCAAGTATGGAAGTTTTTGACGCGATTCGGAAATCCCGGCGATGTTGCGATTATAATGCGGGAAACGGGGCCGGGCGGGATAGGCTTGATCGGCGCGCTTTCGATCGCGTGGAAGCTATGGCGAAAAGTTCCGGTTGCGAAAATCATAAATAAAAAGTGGTTTTACGGGATGGCGTTTCAAACGAACAGGCGGACGCTTGACCCAAGGCCGGACAGCGAGACGCTTGTCGACGCGGTGTTGAAGAATGAAAGGCCGTCGCGGGATGGCAAAGCGGTCAGGATTTTGGATTTGGGGGTCGGAACCGGATGCCTGTTATGCGCGATCGTTAAAAATTTTCCGAACGCCGTCGGCGTCGGAATCGACAAAAGCCGGCGCGCGTGTTCGGTCGCGCGCGCGAATGTGAAAAGTTCGGGGCTGTCCGACAGGATAGAAATCCGCCGCGGGACATTTGCCGATTGCGACGCGTCCGGATTCGATTTGATCGTTTCCAATCCGCCGTATGTTGCGGCCTTTGATTTTATCGACGCGGGCGCGAAGTATGATCCGAAAATCGCGCTTTATGGCGGAAAGGACGGATTGAAATTCTTTCGTGAAATCGCATTGATAAAAACGTGCGCCAAGTTATACGTTGAAATCGGCGCAGGGCAGGATTCGGCGGTCAAAGAAATTTTTATGTCCGAAGGGTGGAAATTTATTTCCGATTATAAGGATTTATCGGGCCATGTCCGAGTACTTTATTTCTGTCTAAATTAAACGTTCGATTTTAGTAGGCAGGGGGACTCTCGACACGATTGAAAAAACCCGTCCCATATGCGAGGCGGGGGTGGTTAAGTATTGCGTTGCGGTGAAGGACCAGGTGTGGCCGATGTTTTTG
>JAISSM010000055.1 GCA_031273075.1 Rickettsiales bacterium | reverse complement strand
TCGCGGTTTCGGGGCGAAGGTACGCGTTGATCTCATCGGACGCCGCGCCGACCGAAAGCCCGATCATCAATTTGAATTCCTGGGCCGGCGTCAAATCCGCCGCGCCGCATCTCTCGCATTTCTTCCCGTCCTTCATATTGTCTTCGCGCATGCGATGGCCGCATTTTTTGCACACGACCAAGGGATCGGAAAAGCCCCCCTCGTGTCCGCTGTATTTCCAAAGCAATCTTGAAGAGATCAGCGCCGCGTCCAGGCCGTCGACGTCGTCGCGCTGATAAACCATGGAATTCCACCATGCGTTTTTTATGTTCCTTACAAGCTCCGTCCCGTTCGGGCCGTAATCGTACACGCCCTGCATGCCGCCGTATATTTCAGAGCCCTGAAAAACAAAGCCGCGCCGCTTGCACAAGGCCGCAAGATCGTTCATATTTTTCGCCGACACCGTAAAACTCCTTCAAGGGATGATTATGCACCGACCGGCTTCGATTGTCAACCGCGGGACGCGCCGTTTTCGCGCTCCATTTTCAGCACGTTCACGACGCGCTTCGACTCTTCGATTCCGGAGACGTCCACGTCGCAGGGCTTTGCCGCCGGTTTAAGGGCGCCGACGTCGACGCCGTAGAACCGCGCCGTGTTCAGAGAATATATTTCCACCAGCTTGTCGATCGTTTCCAAGTCAAGCTCTTCCTCCATGGCGGCCGCGTACGATATGCGCGAGTCGCCCGTATATATTCCGGCGAAGCGTTTATTCGGGTCCGGCAATTCCTTTTTCCATCTGGAATGCGGCGCTGAGTCGGAGCCTATCATAAGATTGCCGTTCTTTTCCCCGCCCTTCCACGCGTCGCGAAGCCCCCGCATATCCGTACGGTCGCCAAGCAGCGGTTTGCAAAACCACCACGGAGCGCCGCGCCGTAAAATCTTTTCCGCGTCCGCCGATTTGGTGAAGTCATCCCCGGGCTTTACGAAATCATAATAATTCCGTCCGAGATGGTGCGGAGTAAGCGTATAATTCACCCCATACCGTTCGGCAAACATCAATCCGGGTTTGGTGGACACATGCTCTATTGAAAATTTTCCGGGAAGCTTTTTTCCCCCGCGCATAATAAATTTAGGCAGGATATTCTCCATCGCGGAGAATTCCTTCAACGTCGCATTGGGCTCGTCCGGATCCTCCAAATGAAACGCGACCGGGATCCCGTTTTCCGCCGCGACATTTATAAGCGGGATCGCGCTCTCCACATCCGGCGCGTATCCCGAATTCGTGCTTTGTCCCTGCGTGAACAATTTGAGTCCCGCAACCGGCAACCTTTCCCTTAACATAACGCTTATGAATTCCTCAAGCTGTTCCGCCGTCCACGTGTTCGCCATGACCGGCATGACAAGCGCCTTGTGATGGTCGTGTCCGTACGCTTTGGCCACGGCCATAATCGACCAATGATAATCATAAATCTCCTTCGCCGCGCGGCCGGCGTCCGATATGTCCATCGGCTTTTCAAGGTTCATCATATAAACGCACATTGAATAACAGGTATAAACCGGGACCGTCTGGTTGAATTCGGGGGTCTGCGGTTCGCGGGCGTGCACATGGCCATCTACGTAATATATCATGAGGCTGATTATAGTCAAACAGGGCCGTTTGTCAAGAAGATTTACATTTCATCCGGGACTTTGAGGCCCATAAGGTCAAGGCATGTTTCAAGCGCTTTGGAGGCCTTGTGTGCGATCGCCATGCGGTTCTTATCATCCTTGATCGGGCAATTATGATAGAATCCGTTCGCCGTTTGCGCCAGGTCATACGCATAATTCGCAAGGATGTCCGGCGCGCGTTTTGCCCACGCGGTTCGGACCCTGTTCGGAAGTTCCAAGGTTTTCATTAAAAGGCCGCGTTCATAATCATTCGCGATATCCGATATTTTATGCGCGGCATTTGAAATTTCAGATTTTTTAAGGGCGCTGTTAAGGCGGACGGCGGCGTACAAAACATACGGGCCGGTGCGCCCCTCGAAACTTGTGACCGCGTCCGGGTCGAACGTGTAATTGGATTTCACGTCGTGCATAAGGTCGTTGAATTTAAGCGCCGCAAGCGCGATCATTTTTATCGTTTCCTCAGGCAGGGTCTTTCCGCTTTCCTTCACGCGCGCGCGCGCGGCGGCGTCGACCATATCCATAACGTCCGACAAAGCGGCCGCTTTCCCCTCCCTTGTTTTGAACGGTTTCCCGTCCGCGCCGTTTATGCTTCCGTATCCCAGGCTTTCCATTTTGTCCGAAGAAAACAGGCCCGCCAATTCGGACGCGCGGAACAACTGTTTGAAGTGAAGATTCTGGCGAAAGTCCGACATATACAAAAGGCGGTCGGGATTGTCCGTAATTTTTCTGTAATACACCGTCGCCAAATCGGTCGAATCATACGTGTCCGCGCCGCGCGAGTCCCTGAACATCATCGGCGGCATCGGCGCGTTGTCCCCGTTGTTCTTCAACGGAACGACTATCGCGCCGTCGCTTTCGGCCAGCATGTTTTTATCGCGAAGTATCTTTTCCACCGCGTCCAGATATTTCGACGCGTTCCTTTCGCCCAAATTATTATCGAAAGGCAACATACCCAATCTTTTTACGGCCGCGTCCATTTCGCGCAAACTTATTTCCAAAAATTTTTCATAAAGCGCGAAATATTCCGCATGTCCGTCCTGAAACTCTTTTTTGATTTCAAGGACCTCTTTCAAAAATCCGGCGTCCTTTTCCGCCAATTCCGCCCCCAGAGGATAATAGTCGTTAAGTTTTTCCGCGTCGATTTTGAAATCCGGTTTCGCCCAATCGTTCGGGAATTCCCTCTTTATCGTTGCTATGATCGTCGCTATCGGTCTTCCCCAGTCGCCGATATAATTATATGAAACGGGCCGGTGCCCCAAAAATTTCGCGACGCGGCGCATAGTGTCGCCGATTATGCTTCCGCGCAAATGGCCTATGTGCATTCTTTTCGCGACGTTGTACGATCCGTAGTCCATGTCCACGGTTTCGGGCTTTTCGGTTTTTTCAACCCTCTCCTCGTTCGCGGTCTTTATTATAAATTCGTTTTTGATTTTTATATTTACGAATCCCGGCCCGGCCATGTCCGCGTCCTCTACAAAATCGATTTCCTTTATTTTAGGAATCAATTCCTTCGCGACGTCTTTGGGGTTTTTGCCGTCCTTTTTAGCGATCCGCATCGCAACGTTCGCCGCAAAGTCGCCGAACGATTTTTCCTTCGGGATTTCCAGCGCAAAATCCGACGCGCCCAATTTGTCCCCAATCCCCGACAAAACGGCGTCGAACAGCGTCATGTCATTTCGGCATTTTCGTTTCGACAAACTCCACATGTTTGCGCACGCGCGGATCGTATTTGCGCATCTTCATCTTTCCGGCCGTGTTCTCGGACTTCGAATTCTTCGCCTTGCAGTAAAAGAACCCCGTTTCCGGATTATGCATTTTTATTATCACCTTCGCGCTTTTCTTGTTCGCCATGTCGATTCCTTTTTATTTCACCGGGTACGTCCGCGGATAGTTCTCGGACGGATGCTCAGGCGCGTTTTTCACGCCGCACGCCGACATCAACAGAACCGTCAAAATAACCGCGCACATCCGAAGCATCATATATCCAACGTTTGTTGTTCGCCCTCCGCGTTTTCGGCGGCGATGCGCTCCTGTCTTTCCTCTTCCTTCGCGATTTCGCGCACGCGGCGCACGTACGCGCCCGTTCCGACCGGTATAAGCCGCCCCACTATAAGGTTTTCGTTTATGCCGGACAATCTGTCCGTCGATCCCGCGATCGCCGCGTCCACAAGAACCTTCGTCGTCTGTTGGAACGACGCGTTCGACAAAAACGACCTTGAGGTAAGGCTTGCGCGAGTAAGGCCGACCAGGACCTGGCCCGCGTCCGCCGGACGCCCGCCGGACAATGCAACGCGCGCGTTCTCCTCTTCAAAGTCCACGCGGTCTATGACCTGGCCCGTCAGGAACTTCGTGTCGCCGGAATCTATGATTTCCACCCGTCTCAACATTTCGCGGATAAGTATCTCTATATGCTTGTTGTTTATGGTCACGCCTTGAAGACGATACACCGTCTGGACCTTTTCCACCAAAATTTCGGCCAGGGCCTTTTCGCCCATTATGCGCAGTATGTCCTGAAGCACGGGCTCTCCATCCACAAGATAGTCGCCCTTCTTCACGACGTCGCCCCCGCGCACAAGTATGTTCGTTCCCTTCGGTATCAAATACTCGACCGGCGCGGTTCCGTCGGACGGAACGATGCGAAGAGTGATCTTCTGCTTGCTGTTGTCCTCAAACTCCACCTCGCCCGCGGTTTCCGCCAATATCGCCGGGTTCTTCGGCGTTCTGACTTCAAGCAGGTTCTCCACCTGAGGCAGGCCGCCCGTAATGTCGCGCGTCTTCTGCGTTTCCACCGGGATGCGCGCGATGATGTCGCCCGCGCGGACTTTCGATCCGTTCCCAACCGTCAATATCGTATATATCGGAAGCATATATTCCGCCACCTTCTTATTGCCCAGCGAAATCGGATTCCCCGCGTCGTCCTTAAGCACGATTTTCGGGTTCAGGGATTTCTTCGTGTTCTGCTTCCAATTTATTATCTTCCGCGTGGTTATTCCGGTAAGCGGGTCCTGGTCCTCCGAATAAGACAAGTTCTCGATCAGGCCGTCGAACGCCACGGTTCCGTCCTTTTCCGCGATGACGACGTTCGCGTACGGATCCCATTCGACCAATTTGTCCCCGCGCTTCACTTTGTTCCCGTCCGACACGACAAGCATCGACGCGTACGGAAGTTTCGTCGAAAAGACCTCCGCCCCCGATTTGTCCGATATCTTTATGTGCGCGCCGCGCGACAGCACGACTTGGCGCCCGAGGCCGTTCTCTATGATTTTCGCGTCGAAATGAACCGTTCCGTCGACCGGCGTTTCTATAAAATGCCTGTCCGTTCCCGCGTCCGCGATCCCGCCCATATGGAACGTTCTGAGCGTCAGCTGAGTCCCGGGTTCCCCGACGCTTTGCCCGGCGATGACGCCGACCGCCTCGCCCACATGCGCAAGAGTTCCGCGCGACAAATCCATGCCGTAGCACTTCGCGCACAGCCCGTCCGATTTGCACGTAAGCACCGATCTTATATCGACCGCCGCAATTCCGGATTCGTCGATATCCTTCGCCGCCTGTTTCGAGATAAGCTCTCCCTTCGAAACTATAACCTTGTCCGTAAACGGATGCCTTATATCCTTCGCCGCCGTCCGGCCGAGCACCACGTTGCCCAGCGACACCGACAGGTTGCTTCCGCTGTAGACCGGGGTCGCGGTCACGCATTCCGCCGTTCCGCAATCGTGCTCTGTGATCGTCGTATTCTGCGCCAGCTCCACAAGGCGGCGCGTAAGGTATCCGGCCTCCGCAGTTTTAAGCGCGGTGTCCGACATTCCCTTCCGCGTTCCGTGCGTGGAATTGAAATACTCCGCCATCGTAAGGCCTTCCTTGAAGTTGGATATGATCGGAACCTCTATAATGGAGCCGTCCGGCTTTTGCGTAAGGCCGCGCATGCCCGCAACCTGTTGTATCTGGGATTTCGATCCGCGCGCGCCGGAGTCCGCCATCATCACGATGCTGTTCCAATTCGCGCCCGACGCCTTCCTTAGATTCGCGAACGATATGTCGCCGATGTGCTTCGTCGTTCTCTGCCAAAGGTCGATCAATTTATTATGACGCTCTCCATGCGACAAAAGTCCGTTCTGATACTGGCGCTCTATCTCCGCGGCGTCCTTCTCGGACTTCGCGATAAGCGCCTCTTTTTCGGCCGGAACGACTATGTCGTCGTGGCCGATCGAGATGCCGGATTTCGCCCCCTGCTCAAACCCCGTGTTCTTCAACTGGTCCGCGAGCATAAGCATGTCCTTGTCCCCGCACGTCTCGTACACCAAAATCAGAAGTTTCTCTATCGCCGATTTGTTCATCGGGTGGTTCACCCATTCGAAATTCACGCCCGGCTTGTTCGGAAGCAAATCGCCAAGCATCATGCGGCCCGCCGTCGTTTTGACCTTTTCTCCGAAAAAGCGCGCGACGATCGGCGTGTGCAATGTTATCGTCTTATTGTGCAGCGCCAGCATCACTTCGTCTATGTCGGCGAAGGCCGGCGATTTGTCCGTGTGCTCCCCATCCATCAAGGATATATAATAACACCCGAGTATCATGTCCTGGCTCGGGACCACCATGGGCTGGCCCGACGCGGGCGAAAGGACGTTGTTCGTCGCAAGCATAAGCGTGCGCGCCTCAAGCTGAGCCTCCAATGAAATCGGGACATAGACCGACATCTGGTCGCCGTCGAAGTCCGCATTGAATCCCTTGCAGACCAACGGATGAAGGCGTATCGCCTTGCCCTCTATGAGAACCGGTTCGAACGCCAATATCGAAAGGCGGTGCAAAGTCGGCGCGCGGTTGAGAAGGACCGGGTGCTGGTACACCACTTTTTCCAAAATGTCCCACACTATGGCCTCTTCGTTTTCGACCATTTTGCGCGCGGCCTTCAAAGTATTCGCAAAGTCGCCCGCGATAAGGCGCGCGAACACGAACGGTTTGAACAATTCCAGCGCCATGGTTTTCGGCAGGCCCACCTCGTGCAACTTCAACGTCGGGCCGGACACTATGACCGAGCGGCCGGAATAGTCGACCCTCTTCCCCAGCATGTTCATGCGGAAGCGCCCCGATTTCCCGCGAAGCGAATCCGACAAGGATTTCAGCGGCCGTCTGTTCTGCGAGACCAGCGGGCGCGCCTTGTGTCCGTTGTCAAACAGCGCGTCGACCGCCTCTTGCAACATTCTCTTCTCGTTTCTTATGATAATTTCCGGCGCGTGCAGGTCCTGAAGTTTTTTAAGCCGATTGTTCCTTATAATCACGCGGCGGTACAAATCGTTCAAATCCGAAGCCGCGACGTGTCCGGCCTCCAAGGTCACCAGCGGGCGCATGTCCGGCGGTATGACCGGCAGCACCTCCGGCAGCATCCATTCCGGGCGCGAATTGGAATCCAAAAACGATTCCACAAGCTTAAGATGCTTCGCTATCAGCCGGCGCTTCGCGTCCGATTTCGTTTCGGACAACTCCGCCCTAAGCCGTTTGCGCTCATCCCCCATGTCCATGGCGGCGATCACCTTGCGGACGCCCTCCGCCCCTATGCCGACGCGGAAATTGTCCTCTCCGAATTCCACAAGCGCGTCCTGGTACTGTTCTTCCGAGATGACGTCGTACATTTTAAGCGACGTAAGCCCCGGCTCCGTCACGATATACGCGTCGTAATATATGATCGATTCCAATTTCTTCTGGGGAAGATTATCCAGTAAAGTCGCGATTTTACCCTCGCGCAAAAACCACGTGTGCGACACCGGTATCGCAAGCTTGATGTGGCCCATCCGCTCTCTCCTGACCTTCGAGTCCGTGACCTCCACGCCGCACCTTTCGCACACGAGGCCGCGGAATTTTATGCGCTTGTATTTTCCGCACGCGCATTCGTAATCCTTCACCGGTCCGAATATCTTTTGACAGAACAGGCCCTCCGGTTCCGGACGCATGGAATGGTAATTGATCGTCTCGGGCTTTTTCACCTCGCCCTTAGACCAGGTCAAAATCTCTTCCGGGCTCGCGATCGAAATGCGAACGGAGTCGAACTGTTCCTTCGTTTCTATCTGCCCGAATACTTTTTTTAAGATGTCAGTCGCCATTCTTTTTCCTTTTTATTCCGCCTTGGGGGTAAGGTTCAATCCGAGCCCCCTAAGTTCGCGCACGAAAACGTTGTACGCCTCAGGAGTTCCGGTTTGTATGTCGTTCGATCCCGCTATGATCGATTCATACATCTTATTGCGGCCCGCTATGTCGTCAGATTTGACGGTCAGCATCTCGCGCAACAGATGCGCCGCGCCGTGCGCCTCCAGCGCCCAGACCTCCATCTCGCCCAATCTTTGCCCGCCGAAATGCGATTTGCCCGACAGCGGCTGCTGAGTGACCAGCGAGTACGGTCCGACCGAACGCGCGTGGATTTTCTCGTCCACCAAGTGATGGAGCTTCATCATGTACATTATCCCCACCGTCACCGGCCTTAGGAATTTTTCGCCCGTCATTCCGTCGTACAAAGTGAACTGGCCCGATTCGGGAAGTTCCGCCATTTTGAGATACTTTTTAATGTCGTCGGAATCCGCGCCGTCGAACGACGGGGTCGCGAACGAGACGCCCGCGGACAACAGCGACGCCTGGGCGCGGATCTCCGTGTCCGTCATTTTGGACAAAGCCGCGTCGACTTCGCGCCCGTATATCCTTCCGATGCCGCGGCGCAAATCGTCCGTTGACGCGCGTTTCGCCTTTATGTCCTCCAAGATATCCCCTATCTGGCGGCCAAGCTCCCACCCGGCCATTCCGAGATGCGTTTCCAGCAACTGCCCTATGTTCATGCGCGACGGCACGCCCAACGGATTAAGCACTATATCGACCGGCGTTCCGTCCTCCATATAAGGCATGTCCTCTATCGGAACGACCTTCGACACTATGCCCTTGTTGCCGTGGCGGCCCGCCATTTTGTCGCCGGGCTGAAGCTTCGTCTTGTGCGCGATGTATATTTTGACTTCCTTAAGCGTTCCGGCCGCAAGCGAATTGGTTTCGCGTATCTTTTCGATTTTGACCGCCGCCTTCTCGTCCATCTGTTTCAAAACGGCCACATGCTCTTTCTTAAGCGCGTCGATCGTTTCCGTGACGGATCTGCTCTTGAACGACATTTTCTTCACGTCGCCGGGGCGTATGTCCTCCATGATCTCGCGCGTCAATTTCTTCCCTATATACCGTTTCGCGGATCCCGCGCCGTCGTCGATGACCGTTCCGTCCGCGATCTGGAACACCTGTTCGGCAAAGCCCTGCTCCATAATCTCCTTTTCGACGTCGAGGTCGCGCCCGACACGCTCTATCTTCTGCATTTCGATCATCATCGTGCGCTCGTCCTTCTTCACGCCGTGGCGCGTAAGGACATTTACGCCGATCACGACGCCCTCCTCGTTCGGCCCGACCCGAAGCGACGTGTCCTTCACCGACAGCGCCTTTTCGCCGAAGATGTTGCGCAGCAGCGCCTCTTCCGACGTCAATATCGTCTCGGCCTTCGGAGTCACGCGGCCGACGAGTATGTCCCCCTGCTTTATATGCGCGCCCACGTATATGATCCCGGATTCGTCCAGGTTCTTAAGCGACTCTTCCGACACGTTCGGGATGTCGCGCGTGAACACTTCCGGTCCAAGCTGAGTATCCTTGCATTTGAATTCCTTTTCAACGATCTTTATCGACGTGAAGACGTCGTTCTGGGATATCCTTTCGCTTATGACGATCGAATCCTCGTAGTTGTATCCGCGCCACGGCACAAACGCCACCAAGACGTTCTTGCCCAGGGCAAGGAGGCCGTTGTTCGTGCTCGATCCGTCGGCGATCACGTCGCCGGCCTGGACCCGGTCGCCCATTTTGACCAAGGGCCTTTGATGCAGGATCGTGTCGTTGTTCGAACGGTTGAATTTCTCCAAGTTATAAATATCCACGCCGGAAGTAACATTCCTGCTGTTCATTCTCTTTATGACTATGCGGTTCGCGTCGACCGAAACCACTTCGCCCGCGTTCTTCGCGATCTTCATCGTGCGGGAATCGCGCGCCACTTCGCGCTCTATGCCCGTTCCGACTATCGGCGCGTCCACGCGCATAAGCGGCACCGCCTGGCGCTGCATGTTGGAGCCCATCAGCGCGCGCTGGCCGTCGTCGTTTTCAACGAACGGTATAAGTCCGGTCGCGACCGAAATGATCTGGCGCGGCGCGACGTCGATAAGCTGAATCTCCTCCCTCGGAGTCATGGCGAATTCGCCGTTCTCGCGCGCGATCACAAATTCGTCCTTAAGCGCGCCGCCGTCGGTGATCGACGAATTTCCCTGGGCTATCTTATACCCAAGCTCCTCGTCCGCGGTAAGGTACACTATGTCCCCGGATATCTTCCCCCTGCTTACCTTATAATAAGGGGTTTCGATGAATCCGAACGGATTGATGCGCGCATAGGTCGCCATGTGCGTGATAAGCCCGATGTTCGCGCCCTCCGGCGAATTGATCGGACAAAGCCGGCCGTAATGCGTCGGGTGCACGTCGCGCACGTCGATGCCGGCGCGGTCGCGGTTGAGCCCCCCGGGGCCGGTCGCGGAAACGCGGCGCTTGTGCTCCAACTCCGCAAGCGGATTATACTGGTCCATGAACTGCGACAACTGGGACGTTCCGAAAAATTCGGCGATAAGGGTCATCAGCGGTTTCGGATTTATCACGTCCTGGGGCTGCATGGACGAAATGTTCGGCGACGAAAGCTGTTCGCGGACGTTCCTTTCTATACGCGCGAGCCCTATGCGGAACTGGTTTTCCAAAAGCTCCCCGACGCTTCTTATGCGGCGGTTGGAAAGCGAGTCCTGATCGTCTATGAAATCCTTTTTGTCGATAATGTTCGCAAGGGTTTTAAGTATCGACAGAATATCGCTCTTCGAAAGCAGGCGGTCGTCCTCCGGACGCTTGCCGGAATCTATTCCCACGCGCTTGTTAAGCTTGAACCGTCCCACGGCCGACAGGTCGTAATACGTGTCGACGAATCCCTGCTGAGCGAACAAATTGGCCGCGGCTTCCACCGTCGGACGCTCGCCCGGCCTTATAGTATTGTATATTTCGACAAGCGCCTCGTCGCGGTCGGCCGTTTTGTCCGCGATCAAAGTGTTCCTTATGTGCGGGCCGAACGCGGAATTGTCTATGCTTGCAATTGAGAGTTCCGCGATGTTAAGCCTTTCGAAATCATGCAGCACCTCTTCCGTGATCTCGGTCCCGGCGCGGAACAATATTTCGCCGTTCGCGTCTTTGATCGTATCGAAAACGTATTCGCCTATAAGCGCGTCTTTCGCGATCGCAAAATCCGCGCGTCCGATTTTCTCCAATTTTTTGGCGTTCAGACGCTCTCCCTTCCTGACGATCTCACGCCCGGTTTTCGCGTCCGACATGTCGTAATTCACGCGGTATTTTTCAAGGCCTTCGTAATCCGTAAAATTTCCGGTCCAGTTTTTGCCCGCGTTTTTAAGCCGGATTTTTTTATAGAACGTGCCCAAAATCTCCTCGTCCCCCATGCCCGCCACAGCCGCGCGGCGCGGATCGGCCGCCCACTTCTTTTCGTCTTCGCGGCACGGAAGCGACCGCAGCAAAACAGTCGCCGGAATTTTGCGGCGGCGGTCTATGCGGACGTATATCACGCCCCGCGATTCCTCAAAGTCTATCCACGATCCCCTTTCCGGAATGATGCGCGCGGTATAGGTCGTCGGGTTGCCCGCCACCTTGGCCTCTTTGGTCGTGCTGAACAAAACGCCCATCGCGCGGTGCATTTGCGATATGACGACGCGCTCCACCCCGCTGGCGATAAAAGTTCCGCGTTCGGTCATAAGCGGTATTTCGCCGAAAAATATCTCCTGTTCCTTTATATCGCGCAAGGTTCTGTTCCGTCCGTCGGGGTCCACGTCCCAC
>JAISSM010000027.1 GCA_031273075.1 Rickettsiales bacterium | reverse complement strand
TCCAATCGACGGAACATGTGAAAATCCCGATTACAAAACCATCGCAGACAATGCCTCATGCGGCGACGGCTATGTGGAAACCACTTCGCCGGCCCTTACGATTTCCGGAAGTTATTCGGACAGCAAGGGGACGTTTACATACGGCAACTGCACTCCTTAAAGTTCCCCTCCGTCGGAGGGGTGGCCCTGAAAGGGCCGGGGTGGTTTCCCAAGCCCGCGCAACCACCCCGTCTTGCTCGCCAAGGGCTCGCAATCCACCCCTCCATAGAGGGGAACTTAAGGATTAATAATTAATAATTGATAATTGATAATTTATCCTGTATGATTGCCTGATTATGACTTCAAGAGAGTTAAGACAACTATATATAGATTTTTTCACGGCGCGCGGGCACAAACAGATCCCGTCGGCGTCGCTGATCCCTGAAAACGATCCAAGCGTCCTGTTCACGACGGCGGGCATGCACCCGCTGGTCCCGTATCTTTTGGGCGCGCCGCACCCGATGGGCAAACGGCTGGTCGACTTTCAAAAATGCCTGCGCACGTGCGACATAGACGAAGTCGGCGACGCGAACCATCTGACTTTTTTCGAAATGATGGGCAATTGGTCACTGGGCGATTATTGGAAAAAGGAATCCTTGGCGCTAAGCCACGAATTTTTGACCAAGGTCCTGAAAATCCCGATGGAAAAAATCTCGGTCACCTGCTTTGCCGGCGACGGCGACGCGCCAAGGGACATTGAGGCCGCCGACGCGTGGCGCGAATTGGGCTATCCCGACGACCGCATCCGCTTTTTGCCGAAATCGGATAATTGGTGGGGTCCGGCGGGGATCACGGGCCCGTGCGGTCCGGACTCTGAAATTTTTTACGACAACGGCATCGAGACCGTCGAAATTTGGAACAATGTATTCTTGCAGTACAATAAGGACGCGGACGGCAAGTTCGCGCCCCTTGCCCAAAAAAACGTGGACACGGGCCTAGGACTGGAGCGTACTCTGGCCGTAATAACCGGAAAGGCCAGCGTCTTCGATACGGAATTCTTTATCCCTATTATTAAAAAGATAGAAGAACTCACCGGCAAACTATACAATAATCCCGAATCCCGAATCCCGAATCCCGAATCCCGAATTCCGATTCGCATCATCGCCGACCACCTTCGCGCGTCGACCTTCGTCCTTGGCGACGACAAGGCGGTCCAACCGTCGAACACGGACCAGGGGTACGTCCTGCGCCGCCTTATCCGCCGCGCTTACAGATACCTTGCGCAACTTGGCGCGCCGAAAAACGCGATGTCGGAAATTGCCGAAGTGATAATCGAAAATTACAAAGACGTATATCCCGAATTGGGCCGCAACCGCGACTTCATAATCAAACAATTGAACCGGGAAGAGGAACTGTTCGGCCGCACTCTTGAATCCGGCATGAAAATAGCGAAAAAATATATAGAGGCGAACGCGCTTTCGGACGAAAACGTGTTCCATTTGTACGACACGTACGGCTTTCCGCTGGAATTGACGCGGGAATTGGCCGCCGAACACGGGATAAAAATCGACCGCGCCGGATTCGACAAATTGTATGCGGAACATCAGGAAAAATCGCGCGCGGGCGCGGAGCAGAAATTCAAAGGCGGCCTTGCGGACAATGGCGTTGAAACGACCCGGCTTCATACCGCGGCGCATTTGATGCACGGGGCGTTAAGGCGCGTTTTGGGCGATTCGGTGTTTCAAAGGGGCGCGAACATAACGGCCGAAAGATTGCGCTTTGACTTTTCGTTCGACAGAAAAATGACGGACGAGGAAATCCGGAAGGTCGAGGAAATCGTGAACAAGGCGATTGCGGAAAAAATCCCGGTCGTGTGCGAAAACATGTCGGTCAAGGACGCGAAGGCGTCGGGCGCGATAGGAATATTCGACGACAAATACGGCGCCGTGGTGAAGGTGTATTCGATAGAGGGCTATTCGAAGGAAATCTGCGGCGGCCCGCACGCGGAGAATACGGGCGATCTGGGAACGTTCAAGATATTGAAAGAGGAATCGTCCGCCGCCGGCGTCCGTCGGATAAAGGCGGTGATAGGGGCATGAAAACGTACGCGGAAAAAGATCTTCCGAAAGAAGATCAGAAAATACTTTATGAAATCAAAAATCTGATCGATTCCGTGGACGAATTCGATTTGGATCACGAGATGACCTGCCATGAAATCACCTATGCGGTATCGAACATATTTTCGTTGAAAAAGGAATCCGGGCGCTATCATGCGGGATTCTATCACTCGTGGCTGGTGACTGAAAACGGAAATATCATCGACGTTTATCCGTGGGGAACCGTGGGCGGGCCGCTGTTGATAGCGCATCAAATGCAAGGGCGCGATTTTTACAGGGCCGGCGAGATCAACGGCGATATTTCTTCCGACAAGTTCAAAAAGGCGGTGAAAATCATAGAAGACGCGTTGCGTCAAAATATTGAAAAGAAAAAAATCAAAAAGGAAATACATAATGGTGAAAGTGAAAGAAAAGAACATTAAAGAAAAAAATATGGATGATGCCCTGCATGAGGAACTGGATCATGCGCACAAAAAATCGGACGCGAAGGACGCGGTGTCGTTTTTTGCGCTCGGAGGCCTGGACAGCGTCGGTCAGAACATGTACGTGTACGCGTATAAGAATAAATTCCTGATCGTCGATTGCGGCATGGGATTTTTGGACGGGGAATACGAGGGGGCGGACACGCGCTATTGCGATACGTCGTGGCTTGAAAAACATAGAAAGGACGTCGTCGGGATCATAATCACGCACGGACACGAGGACCACACGGGCGGGCTTAAATATATCTGGCCGAAATTCCGCTGTCCGATATATTGCACACGGTTTGTGAAAAATTTCATGACGAAAACGTTCAAGGGGGCCGAGATAGATTTCTCGCCGAAGGATTTCGTGCAATTCGACCACGAGGGCGACAACTTCAACGTCGGCCCGTTTGAAATCGAAACGTTCCATGTGACGCATTCGGTGCCGGAGGCGAACATGATAGTTATAAAAACCGAGCAGGGAAAAATTTTGCATACCGGCGACTGGACTTTTAATGATGATAATCCGATAGAGGCGAACACGAATTACGCAAGGCTTGAGGAATTGGGCAAGGACCCGGACTTGCTTGCGGTCGTGTGCGACTCGACTGAAATATCGCGCCAGCCTGTGCAAACGACGGAGGCCGAAGTCGGCGTGACGCTGGCAGAGGTTATGGAGAAATCGCCCGGCCGCGTGTTCGTCACGGGCTATTCCCGAAGCATAGCGCGCCTTAAACAATTCGCCGACGCCGCAAGGAAAGCGGGCAGAATTCCGTGCATCAAAGAACGCTCGTCCTCCAAGGCCGTGCCGTATGTCGGATTGCCGGAGTTCCGCGAAATCGGAATAGAATATGGATATTTAAGGGATGACGATCTGCTTTTGCACAAGGATATCAAAGACCTTCCGGCGGAGAAACAGGCGATATTCGTGACGGGATCGCAGGGCGAAAAATACGCGATGCTGACGCGCCTTTGCCAGGGGCAAGTCAAAGAGCTTAAATTGATGCCGACGGACACGGTTGTTTTTTCCGCGATAATAATACCGGGCCGCGAAAAAGACGTGTCCTTTATATACAACAGGCTTGCGAAAATGGGCGTCGCGACGCGGACGATATTCGACACGATGAAACTGCATGCGAACGGGCATGCCGGTCGGCCGGAGTTTGAAAGGTTTTACGATATGGTGCATCCCGCGGCGATAATCCCGATGCACGGGGAATACGTGGCGGAAATGCTGAATGCGAAAATGGCGGTGGAAAGGGGCGGCGCGAAACATATGATGCTGGTCAAGAACGGCGACGTGGTGGTGATGAAAAGGGGCGAACAGCCGTATGTGTCCGAAACGATCAAAACGGGCTTTATAGTCATAGAGGGCGATACGGAACACGCGGGCGATTCGCCGGTGTGGAAAGCGCGCAAGAAGATGATGTTGAACGGCGCGGTGTTCGTGACCCTGGCCGTTGATAAGAAAGGATATCTGAAAGGCGCGCCCGAAGTTTCAAGCTCCGGCATATTCGAAACGGACGACAAGGGGATAATGCGGCGCCAAATACAGATAGAGATCACGAAGGCGGTTGATAAGATGGGGAAAAAGGAAAGGAAGTCGCAGGAGAATATTAAGAACGAGGTCGCGTCGGTGATAAATAAAATCACAAAGGACGCGTTCGGCTTCGACAAAAAACCCCAAATCAACATCCATTTTGTTTTGAAATAATCCCTTTTTTTACCCCCCCCCCCCTCCTTTCGGGGAGTCTTGTCTCCCCCTCCTTGAGGGGGAGTGGCGGTCTCGCCGCCGAGGGGGAGCTCAAAGTTCCCCTCCGTTGGAGGGGTGGCCGCGGCGTAGCGAAGCGAAGACGGGCCGGGGTGGTTTCGTCATCCCCGCGACTGCGTCCGCCGAAGCCTTGGCGAAGGCGGAAGGCGGGGATCCAATGCGCCGCAGGCATTTTTTCTTTTGTCATACCATGGTGGGGTGTGTTTCTATGAAACACACCGGCGGCTTTTATAAAAAGCCGCCCTACCTATGCTCTGCCAGGCATGTAATTCAATTCGCGGTGCAACCGCCGTAAGTGAACGTTCCCGCCTCGTTTTCATACTCGCCCGATATGGTAAGTGCCGGCGAAGTGGTTTCAACATAACCCGTTCCGCACGATGCACCATCCGCTACGGTTTTATAATCGGAATTCGAACTGCATGTTCCGCTTAACGGGCATGTCACGGCGGAGGCGGTGGGTGGAAGTGAAAGCCACCCACAGGCGGGGATGTTTAAGAGTCTGGAACGGGAACAGTTGCCGGACGAACCGTTCCGAACGCAGTCGTTCGCGCAGGCGCTCGCGCAATACCGCCGACAGTTGGCCGCGCCGTTGAAGTCGCCGTCGTCGCGCACCCAGGGCGCGCCATTACTGTCCGCAGGACAGGTTTGATTATTAGTACTATCAACTATACTTGTAACACGACACCAGCAATACTGTCCGTTGCTGTGGTCGGCCACTGGTGGATTCGTCGAATTGTTTGAAGAGCACCTTGATTGACCGCTTATACTTCCAGTTCTGCCAAGTGCGTTTGTTATTGTAGCAGTCCACGTGGCATCGGCACTGCTTGAGGCTGTACTGCATGCAGGGTTGCATGTATGAGTGGCGGCACTGCCGAAATCGGTGCTGCTATTCCAGGGGTGATTGGATGGTTTCCCGCACAACTTCACGGCATAAACATCCCCCGCCCAAACCAACATTGCAATTAAAATCAAAACTTTTTTCATGGTATCCTCTTTATGCTTTCTTTTGTCACCCCGTGGCTTGACCACGGGGTCCAGTGATGTGTGTCGCGCGAAGCGCGACGGCTTTATTACTGGATCCCGCGATCAAGTCGCGGGATGACAATATTAAAAAACCGCCAAGGAATTGGCGGTCGGGGAGTTAAGACAATCATATTTAAGAATGATCCCGCTGACTTTCAATATATAATCGGCGGCTCCCCGACCTGTGTCGGGGATGACAATAAAAAACGCGCTTGTCCGCGCGGTGTCTATCGTCTGTGCGGATCGCAATGCATGCGCATTGGCTTAAATATGGGCTGTCTTACGGCCCCGAAGCCACATCCCTGTGGATTCACGGCGTATTATAATGAAATGTCGGGGAAAGTCAATATTTTTAAGCGCCTGATTCTGTTGCCAGGTTCAGGCGGACCCCGCAAGGCGATGCCGGTTAGGCGGCCATTGCAAGGCGAACGTTATCGTTCGCGGGAATGTTTTTAGCATTCGTTTGATTCGGTCTTTCGCGGCAACCACGCCGGAACACAAGCGCTGTCTTTCAATCCCTGTCGATGCTGTTTCAGCCCCCATTTTTTTGCTGGTGGAGCTGTGGGGTACCGCCCCCCAGTCCAAAAGATCTATTACGCAACGCACTCAGTGTCGTCTCTGCTTTCGCAGCAATACTATTATAGTTAAATCTCCTGAAAAATCAAGCGGAAACAAAAAATTGTTAATTGTTTGCGGTTGACTTTCAAGTCAATTTATGATACAATGCCGCCACTTAGCCATAGGAAAAAGGAACGCGAAATGCCAAAGGTTTGTCAGGTTACCGGGAAAAAAACACAGGTCGGAATGAACGTGTCGCACTCGAAACGGCACACAAAGCGCACTTTCAAGACCAACCTGCAAAAATTGAAATTCCCAAGCGTTGTTTTGAACAAAACTTTTGTGCTGTCGATTTCGGCGAACGGGCTCCGCACCCTTATAAAGCACGGCGGACTTGATCAGTACGTGCTTGCGAAACCGATATCGCGCCTTACATTGGATATGGCGGCCATAAGGAAGGCGATTATTAAAAAGACGGGAACGCCGGCAAAGCCGGCGCCGAAGAAGACTGTAAGGAAGCCGAATCGTTCCCCCCGCCTGGTCAAAAAGACAACGGCAAAAAAGAAATAAAAAATCCGCGTAAGCGGATTTTTTATTTAATGAAGAATGAAGATTGAAGAATGAAGAAAGTTTTTCACTTTTATCATCCCGCGATTTAATCGCGGGATCCAGTGATAAGAACGCGGGGCAACGCCCCGTGACATTCATTCTTCATTCTTATTTATTAAAAAAGGAGAAAACTATGATGATAATCACGAACAACGCGCGTGGTCTGCGCAACAACAACCCCGGCAACATAAGATACATCGGATCGCCCTGGGTCGGCCTTGATACGCCTCCGACGGACGGCGCGTTCTGCCGGTTCAAAGAGGCCAAATACGGCATCCGGGCCCTGGCGCGCACCTTATTGACATACGATGAGAAATATAAATTGAACACGATATACGACATCATCACCCGCTTTGCCCCGCCGTGCGAGAATAATACCGACAGTTATATCAGACACGTATGCGCCGAACTTGATTGCCGGCATGACGAGAAAATCGGAATCCGCCCGAACATCTTCAAATTGACCCGCGCGATTATACGGCACGAAAACGGCCGATGTCCCTATTCCGACCTTGAAATCATGGAGGGAATAGCGTTGGTGTCGGCATGACGAAAATATGGAACTTTTTCACGAAAATATCGACCGCGGCAATAATTTTTGCCGCCGCGTATTTTGTCGGGAAAACGAAAGGGAAAGACGATGAGAAAATCAAAAATCTTAAAGACGCACGAAAAAATATTGTTCGGGCGATGCGTGCGCGCGATGATCTTAATGATGCCGATTTTGTGCGCGGGCTGCGAAAGAAATACCGCCGCGAATGATTTTTGCGCGATATATTCGCCGATATACGCGGACTTTGAGAGGGACACTCCGGAAACGGCCCGACAAATAGATTGGAACAACGCCGCCTTTGATGTGATATGTGATAAGTGATATGTGATATGGATGCCCGGATTGTCCGACGTTGAACCCACAAAAACCACGAATCCCGAATCCCGAATCGCGAATCCCGATTTTTCTTGAAAATCGGGAAAAAATGTTGTATAGTCCGCGGGTTGAAAATCCATTGACAAAAAGGGCCCCCATATGAACTACCCCTATATGCCGAAATCGACAGCCCTGTGGCTTATCGAAAATACGTCGCTGTCATTCGAACAAATTGCGGATTTCTGCGGCTTGCACGAGCTTGAAGTAAAATCGATCGCGGACGCGGAAACGCACAAAATCCAGGGATTGGACCCCGTGATATCCGGTCAGGTGACGCGCGCGGACATCGAAGAGTGCGAGGCCGACGCGTCGAAACGGCTTACGCTTTGCGAAACCGTGGTCGCGACCCAGAAATCCCAGAACAAGAAAGGGGTCGGATACACCCCTATGATGCACCGCAAAAACAGACTTGGCGGAATTCTGTGGATCATAAAAAACTATCCGGAATTAAGCGACGGCCAGGTCGCAAAACTGATGCGCTCCACCCGGACGACGGCATCGGGCATCCGCAACCGCACGCACAAGAATTATAATGAAATCCACATCCAATCGCCGATAGTTTTGGGCCTTATTTCCGAATCCGCCCTGCGCGATCAGCTTGACCGGGTGAAAAAAGTCAACTAAATGAAAAAATTGGACGAAGCAACAAAATTCCTTATGGAATCTCTGCCGGAGAATTTGCGCGTTCTTGCGAACACCGCGTGCGAGAACGGCTTTTTGTCCCAGCTGGATTTTGAAAACGCGCTTGCCGCCGACGAGATCCCGGATGACGAGCACGAGGAAACTCTTTCTTTTTTCAGGCAGGATTTGGGGCTCGAGGTTCTGGAAGCCGCGTTGTTCGACAAGAAAATAGAACAGTTTTTCGACGCGGACGACAACGATTCCGAATCAAGGGACCTGAGTAAAATGCTGGAATCCGACGCGGAACAGGTGGATGTCAACGACGAATTGGACGAACATTACGCGAAACAGTTGGAGCGTTCGTCCACCGGATTTATCGCGCTTGGGATACAGGACAGCGTCCAGTCGTACTTGAAGTCGATCGGAACGGTTCAGCTTTTGACCGCCGCGGGCGAAGTCGCGATCGCGCAAAGGATAGAGGCCGCGAACAAACTGTTGATATACGGCCTTTGCGAATCGCCGATGACGATTCGCGCGATGCTGAATTGGTACCGGCAACTTTTGGACGAAGAAGTGCACCTCCGCTATGTGGTCAATTTGGAAGTGATGTATTCGTCCGATTCGGAAAAGAAATCTTTGGCGGCGCTGGTCGACACTTTGAAGTCGAAGGGCGTGGAGGACGTGGACGCGCTTGACGACGACGATCTGGAAGACGCGGAGGCGGTGCTTGAAGACGAAGAGGAAGAAGAGGAAGAGGAAACCGTCGACGGAGAGGAAGCCGCGGTCGAAAAGCCGGCCCGCGGGTCAAGCGGCGTGCCGATCCCGGTGATGGAGGAATCCGTAATGCCTTTGGTGATGGATCTGTTCGGGAAAATCAAAAAGATTTTTTCCAAAATGGAAAAGATGCAGACGACGCGCCTTGAAAATCTTATGAAGACGTCGAAATTGGACGAGGCCTTGGAAAAAGAATACGCGAAGGAAAAACTGAAGCTTTACGAATGTGTGAACCAGATAAGATTGTCGGACGACAGAATTGCGGAAATTCTGGAAAAACTTACCGCGCGGAACGCCCTTCTGGTCGGGTTGGAGGGAAAGCTTTTAAGACTGGCCTCCGCGGAAAAAATAAAGCGCGAGGAATTTTTGGCCGAATATTCCGGAAACGAACTGAATAAGAATTGGATCAAGAACATAGCGCGTAAAAGCGCGCCCGCGTGGCAGAAATTCGCGGAAAAACACGCGAACGACGTGGCGAAAATACAGGGCGAGATATTAAGGATCGCGCTTGAAACGGGCCAGCCCACGAACGAATACAAAAAGGTCGTGGAATTGGTGCGCCATGGACAGAACGAATCGGCGCGCGCGAAACGCGAGATGATAGAGGCGAATCTGCGTTTGGTTATAAAGTTCGCGAAAAAGTCAAGCAACCGCGGATTGGGCCTGGACTTTGCGGATTTGGTCCAGGACGGGAACATCGGGCTTATGAAGGCGGTCGACAAATTCGATTACAGATTGGGAAATAAATTTTCGACATACGCGACGAACTGGATACAACAGGGGATAAGCCGAAGCATAGCGGATCAGGCGCGGACGATAAGAATCCCCGTGCACATGATAGATAATATACATAAAATACAAAAGGCGTCGCGCCAGTTCATGCACAAAAACGGGCGCCTGCCGACGGCGGAGGAATTGTCGAAATTGATATACCTCCCGGTCGAAAAAATACACAAGGCGATGAAGGTGAATTTGAAGCCGATCTCGCTGGAAGCGCCGGTCGGAACGGAAGACGATTCGTCGCGCATAGAGATCATAGCGGACGAAACCGCGATGAATCCGTTCATCGCCGCGGCGCAGAAGAATCTTCGGAAGATAGTGTCGCAAACTTTGGACGGTCTTGACCCCAAGGAGGAAACCGTTATAAGAATGAGGTTCGGCATGTCGACGAATCAGCCCTGCACATTGGAGGACGTCGGAAAATATTTGGGCGTCACGCGCGAACGCATCCGCCAGATCGAACAGAAGGCGCTTAATAAATTAAAGCACCCGACCCGGGCGCGCAAACTCCGCTCATTCCTGGGCGAATGATCACAATGTGATATGTGATAAGTGATATGTGATACGGGGGCCCTGATTGTGTGACGTTGGTCGCACAAAAGCCTCGAATCCCGAATCGCGAATCCCGTATCATAATTATTAAAAAAATCCTTGAATTTTTTAGACAAGACATCTATCATCGACCATGGCGCGCGCGTTCCCGAATATATTGTCTTCCTATGATCCGAACGCGGACTTCGACGAATTGGAAAAATTAAAAATCCCGGGCGCAAGCAGATGGAACGGCGGCGTGGAATTGTACCAAACCGGACTTCGAAGCCCCGACATCATGCGAATCGACCCAAGGGCGTCCGACGCGGACATACTTATGGAATTTCACGAATTCGACCGCCGGAGAAAACTTATAGCGCCCGCGCCGATGATAGTCCTGCGCATAGATAACCCCAGCCACAAAGTCATGCCTCCGGCGTCGTACGGCGAATTCGACCGGGGCGGCGACGACGGCGCGATCGCGGCGATAAGACAATTATTGAAGGACGGATTCGCGCCGGCGTTCTTCATGCTCGAAGGCGCGCAGTACAGCCTTAAAGGCGCGGCGACGATATCGTTTTTACAGCCGGGCGAGATCGCCGTGGAAATAGTCGGCCCGGGCTATGACGACGCAAGCTGCACGAAAGGTTACGCCAATATTCCGGTCCGCGTGACGATGAAGCCGTACGCGCCGCCGCTGTTGGAGCTTGCGGATGATATGCGGCATTTGGGATTGTATATAGATATATGGGACGAGGCCAAGGCCCTTCCGCCGGACGAATTGAAAGCAAGGCGCGATGAAAGAAGACGGACAAGGATAGAATGGCTGGCAAGATTGGAAAAGAAAACGCCGGAGGAATTTGTGGAATTTTTGAAAAAGACGGGACATACCGGACTGTTCGCGGACGAAGTTCCGTATGACATGAATTTTATAAAAAAATTATTCCGTTGGGCGAAGGCGTACGCCGAATTCAGAATAATACGTAAACTGCCGTTTAACGGCGACAGCCTTGGGATACAAATACCGGCGGGCGGCCGCCCGGTCTTGGTCCAAAAATGGGATTACTTTTACCGCCGCCCCAAGAAACAATAACTTGTCTCCCCCTCCTTGAGGGGGAGTGGCGGCTTCGCCGCCGAGGGGGAGCTCAAAGTTCCCCTCTATGGAGGGGTGGCGCGCAGCGCCGGGGTGGTTTTACATTAAAAATCTCTATGTTTTTTCTATCAAAAAGATTAAAATGTGACAAAACAGGGAAACTTCTCAACAGGCACGCCTATATGAATTTTAACAGAACGTTTTTATTTGCGATAATATCGTTCGCGGTCGTTGGTCGTGCCAATGCGGTCCCTGCGAAAAACACCGCGGGCCTTTACCGCGCCGCCGCGACGCCGATCGTCGATCGCAGAAGCGTGGGCATAGGGGCTGTGCCCATATTGCGGGGCAATTTGGCGACCGGGTCTACGGATAAGCGCATAGAGTCGCTTGTAATAGAAATCGAAAGATTGTGGAGCGAGATAAATACCATCGTCGCCCATGGCGGCGGCGGCGAAGTTGGACCGCAAGGCCCTATGGGTCCGGAAGGCCCCGAAGGACCGGAGGGTCCGCAAGGCCCCCAGGGTGAGAAAGGCGACAAGGGGGATAAAGGCGACCCGGGGGACTCCGGCGGATTGGGTCTTCAAGGACCTATAGGTCTGGAAGGTCCAATGGGCCCGGAAGGACCGCAGGGCATTCAAGGTCCACAGGGTGACAAAGGCGATAAAGGCGACAAAGGCGATTCGGGTGAATCCGGCGGACAAGGTCTTCAAGGTCCGATTGGTCCGGTTGGTCCGGAAGGCCCAACCGGCCCTGAAGGACCGCAAGGCCTTCAAGGTCCACAGGGAGAAAAAGGCGATAAAGGCGACAAGGGCGATTCGGGCGAAATCGGCCCGGCCGGGCCGCAAGGACCCCAAGGCCCGCAAGGTGAAAAAGGCGATCCGGGTGATGGAAGCGGACAAGGATCGCCGGGCCCCCAAGGTCCGATTGGTCCGACAGGTCCGCAGGGGCCGGAGGGCCCGCAAGGATTGCCCGGGGAACAAGGGGAACAGGGACCGCAAGGTCCCCAAGGGCTTCAAGGACTTCAAGGCGATACGGGGGAACCCGGTGCGACGGGCCCAATGGGACCCGAAGGCCCGGCGGGGCCGCAAGGAGAACAGGGATTGCAAGGTCCGATCGGCCCGGCCGGGTCGAATGGGTCGAACGGATCTTCGGCCTATGAAGTCGCGGTATCGAACGGATTCGCGGGTGACGAAAATGAATGGCTTGAATCATTGAAAGGCGAAAAAGGCGATTCGGGCGAACCCGGCGAACAAGGACTTCAAGGACCGCAAGGCTTGCCCGGAGAACAAGGAGAGCAAGGGGAACAGGGGCCGCAAGGCCTCCAGGGTGAAAAAGGCGACAAAGGAGAGAAAGGCGATCCCGGAAATGACGGCGTCGTCGACCCGTCCGCGTTGAACGCCTATTTGCCCAAGTCCGGCGGGGCGATGACGGGCGCGCTGTCCATGGGCGGCCAAAAAATAACCGATTGCGCCGCGCCGAATGTCGATGCGGACGTGGCCACAAAAAGATACGTCGACGAATCGGTCGCGGGCGTCACCGCGTTTTCGTCTTGGAGCGCGACGGCCCCGGCGTGGAGCCAATTGCCCGGTTACGGCGACAACACTACCGACGGTCTATGGGTCAAGGGCCAGTTCAACAGCGGCCCGTTCGCAAACTGGGAAGCCGTCAGCGCCAACAATATGTACAAAGTCCGGGGCGCCGCGTTCTGCCTCGGCTCCAACCAACAAGCCCAGAACAAATATATCCCGGCGGACAACAGCGGCGGCGCCAACTGCTGGTGCAATATAATAGAAGTCAACGGCGCGCTGACCTGCGGAGCGTGGTCGTTCGCGGGCGGCTCTGTGTCGCATTCCCAATGCAATCAGGACTGCGTTGAATCATGTCAGGAATGCGTTACAGAGGGCGCGAATGGATCATGCACGCGGTCGCGTCTGTTCGGGGGGCCATAGCGTGAAATTGTTCCGCTTATTTATCCTGCTTGCGTGCGCATTATGGATTATGCCGGCCGCGCGGGCGAACCGGGTGGACGCGGCCGCGGCCGACAATGTCGCGAACCGGCACCTCCAGAAAAGGCACCGGATGCAAAGAAGGCCGAACGTCCGCCTTAAATATTCCGCAAGAAAAACGAACAGGCGCGGGACGCGGTCCGGCGCCGCGCCGGATCCGGACGCGCCGGCCTATTATGTGTTCGATGAAAACGAATCGAAGAAAGGCGGCTTTGTTATCGTTTCGGGCGACGACATAGCGAAACCGATCCTCGGCTGGTCCGAAAACGGAAACTATGACGAGAAAAATCTGTCCCCGGAATTTCAATACTGGATGGAATTTTTACAGGACCAAATAGAACGCGCGCAAGCGCAAGGCGCGACGCAAAGCGATTCCGTCAAACGGAATTGGGCCGATGCGCTTGGAGCAAACGGCGGCGTCATGTCCGCGTCCGGCGGCGCTGGGTATCTTGTCCAAACGGAATGGAGCCAAAGCGCGCCGTACTATAATATGACGCCGATGCATAATGGATATCACAGCGTGACGGGATGCGTCGCGACGGCCATGGCGCAGATCATGAATTATCACCGACACCCCGGGCGCGGTTCCGGCTCGACTTCGGCGTACAGCACCAGGACTTATGGAATAAGCGTGCCGTCGGTGGCGCTTAACGTCGATTATGATTGGGATTATATGAGCGATACTTATCCGGTCTCCGGCGCGGACGCGGCGCGAAAGAACGACGCCGTCGCGACGCTTATGTATCACGTCGGCGCCGCCGTTCAAATGGATTACAGCAGCGGCGAAAGCGGCGCGTACTCGTACGACGTTCCGGGCGCATTGCGCAATTATTTCGGATACGGCACGATGGACGCCGTGAATATGACGACTTTTGTCACGCAGGTCATTTCCAACGGATTTAATCTCAACGTGCATAAAAATTACAAACCGCGCTCGTTCACCGTCCCCGACAACATACCCATATTCGCAGGCATGACTTTAAGCATTTCGGATTCCGACTG
>JAISSM010000057.1 GCA_031273075.1 Rickettsiales bacterium | reverse complement strand
GATTTCGCGCCCGACGTTGCAAGCGTGGACGCCGCCGATATTGCCGTGACAAATCAACAGTGGCTTGAACAAAGGCCGGACGATTCGGAAATCGCGCGCGCGCGGGAAACCGGGAAGCTGATTAAATGGCAGCAATTTTTAAGCGACTATATCTTTCCGACGCGGCGCCTTGTCGCGGTCGCCGGAACGCACGGCAAAACCACGACCGCGTCCCTTGTCGCGCATATATTGGAGGCGGCCGGCCTTGACCCGACCGCGTTCGTGGGCGCCATAGTTCCGAATTGGAATTCGTCGGCGCGATACGGGAAGGGGGAATTCGCCGTGATAGAGGCGGACGAATACGCGGACAACTTCGCGCCGTATAGGCCGGAGGTCGTCGTGCTGAATAATTTGGAGATGGAGCATCCGGAATACTTCACGGATTGGGAGCATTACAAATGGACGTTTATCGGATTTCTGAAAAACGCGAAAACGGTCATTTATAATGCGGACGATTCGGGCGTGCGGGAGATATTGGATTTTATAATCTGTGAAAAAATCCCGTTTTCGGCGAAAGATTTTCCGGGGTGGGAAACGCCGCTTTTGGGCGCGCATAACCGCGCGAACGCGATGGCGGCGATAACGCTCGCGCGATATATAGGTATAGATGACGATGTTTCAAAGAAAGCGCTTAAAACATTCCGCGCGGCCGGACACAGGCTTCAAAAGATTCATGACGACGGCGCGCTTGTCGTGTTCGACGATTACGCGCATCATCATACCCAGATAAGAAATACGCTTGCGGCGTTAAGAGAGGCGTACCCTGAATATAAATTGGTCGCGATTTTCGAACCGCATCTTATATCGCGGTACGCGCAAAACACAAAGGCGACGCTGGACGCGCTTGGCCTTGCGGACAAGGCGATCATTGTGGAATTCTATCACACGCGCGAAACGCATCTTGCAAAGCCGGATGTGAACGCGGACATAGAAAAGTTCGGTGCGGCGAACGTCCGGTATATACCGGATTTCGACGCCGCGATAAGCGCCGCGAAGGGCGGAATTTCGGGCAAAACCGTCGTTGTCGTAATGGGCGCGGGCAAAAGTTTTGCGATAGGCCCGAAAATAATTTGAAACTAAAATCAATCCCGGTTTGCATCGCCGATATTTTTATTTGACAAGAGTTGAAATAAATTCTAGTATTCCGCCCATGTTTATCAAAAAATAGGGGATAAAAACTATGAAAGCGAAAAGTACTGTAAAGGCAAAAAAGAACGGATTTACGACGTTGTATGTTCTGAGACCAACCAATGAAGAATCGGTGCCGGTTTCGTACAGTTCCGGCGGGGATGCGATCGGAAGGATCATTATGAAAAAGATCGATGTGAAGGTTTTCGGCCGCAAGGTCGGGCTTGACGCCACTGTCCAAATGTCTGCGCTTAAAGAAGGCGCGGCCATCCAACTAAGCCGGGAGTGCGAGGCTATGGTGGGCAACGGCTTGCATTTCAGCCAAATACATACGATAGACAAGCGTCCGTTGTTAAACGTGGTCAGGGATTTGTACATTGATGCCAAGAGTCAGCACCATTCGCTTGCCCTCTACGAAGAAAGAAATTATCAGACTATATACAAGGTGCAATCCACCCTTTGATGCATTTGTCTCTCCTTCCTCGGGGAGTACTGTCTCCCCCCTCCTTGAGGGGGAGTGGCGCCTTCGGCGCCGAGGGGGAGCTTAAACATGCAGAGCCAAGTTCCCCTCTATGGAGGGGTGGCCCTGAAAGGGCCGGGGTGGTTCACAAAAAACAACTTCGTTGTTTTTTGTCATCTCCGCGACTTGTCTCGCTGTAGCGTAGCGAAGGCGGAAGGCGGGGATCCATTGCGCGCGCCGCGGGCATTAATTTTACTCTTGACTTTACGAATATGATTCTGCTAGCATCTTTTTCGCTTGATTTCACAAAAAAATGGTTTATACTGACCCCGAATTTGGGGCAAAAGGGCAAGTTTTAGGGGCATAGCTCAATGGTAGAGTACTGGTCTCCAAAACCAAGGATGAGGGTTCGATTCCTTCTGTCCCTGCCACCACCGGATTTTCTTAATGGCTTTGCCATTTAGAAAATCCGAGTGCCGCGGCTGTTGCGCAAGCAACAGACGGGCGGATTTGTCGAATTAATTTAGTTAAAAGGCGGATGTGATTTGAATAAAGTTCTGACGTATATTAGAGATGTTCGCCTTGAATGGTTTAAGATAGTGTGGCCGAATCGGGACATTGTGGTTCGGTCTACGATTCTCATATTTGTTTTTTCCGGCGCGGCGGCTTTGTTTTTGTTCGTTGTCGACGGCGTTATGTCCGCGGTCGCGGGCTGGATTTTTTAACGGGGGCTGTGGAATATGGAAACGGGAATGCGTTGGTATATGGTAAGCGTTCAGACCGGGCTTGAGAACCGGGTGGCGCAGATGCTGCGCGAAAAAATCAACGCGCAGAAACTGAACCCGCTGTTTGGAGAAATTTTGGTGCCGGAGCGCGAAGTGGTGGAGATCAAGAAAGGCCGGCGCGAAAAATCCGTGAAGAAATTCTTTCCGGGCTATGTCGTGATCCAAATGGAAATGACGAACGAATCGTTCACGCTTGTAAAGCAGACGCCGAACGTGGTCATGTTCCTTGGACAGAAGAACAAGCCGATCCCGATCACGGAGGCGGAGGCCGCGCGCCTTCACCGCCAGATGGAGGAAACGGAATCGCTGGACGACACGAACTACGAGATACAGCAGGAGGTCCGCGTCATCGACGGCCCGTTTGCGAACTTTAACGGCGTTATCACTGAAGTCGACAACGCAAAGCAGAAATTGACGGCGACGATCGCCGTCTTCGGGCGGGAAACGAACGTGAACCTTGATTTCTCGCAGGTGGAAAGGGTATAGGAAAATCGCGGAAGACAAAGCCATTGTCGAACCGCGGACTCAAAAAAACGGAGTAAAAAAATGGCGAAGAAAGAAGTGAAGGGAATGGTCAAATTGGTCGTTCCCGCGAAACAGGCCAATCCGGCGCCGCCGATCGGACCCGCGCTTGGGGCCGCGGGCGTCAATATAGCGGAGTTCTGCAAACAGTTCAACGAAAGAACGGATGACAAGGAACCCGGCATGCCGATCCCATGCGTCATAACGGTGTACACGGACAGGTCGTTTGATTTTATCATGAAGCTTCCGCCGGTGTCGTACTTTATAAAGAAGGCGCTTAAATTGAAATCCGGCGCGAAAAAGCCCGGAACGGAAATCATCGGAACAATTTCCATTTCCGAGATTAAAAAGATAGCGGAACAGAAAATGCCCGACTTGAATTGCGCGGATATTGACGCGGCGGCGAACATTGTCGCGGGCCAGTGCCGGTCGATGGGCGTCAAGGTGGAGGGCGAATAGTATGAAAGTCACGAAAAAAAGAAAATCGGCGGCGATGCCGGACAAGACGAAAGTTTATACGATTGCCGGGGCGATAGAGGCCCTTCGTTTGTGCGCGTCGAAAAAGTTCGACGAGACTTTGGAGATCGCCGTGGCGCTTGACGTGGATATAACGAAGGCGGATCAGAACATAAGGGGCATGCTGTCTCTTCCCAACGGAACCGGAAGGAAGGTCAAGATCGCGGTCTTCACGAAGGATAAACGGGACGATGCTAAGAAAGCGGGCGCGGACATTGTGGGCGACGCGGATCTTATAGAAAAAGTTTTGGGCGGTTTTTTGGATTTCGACCGCGTTCTGGCCACTCCGGAAATGATGCCGTCGATGGCGAAGGTCGCGAAAATTCTGGGTCCGAAGGGCCTTATGCCGAATCCGAAATTGGGCACGGTTGCGGCGAACATAGCGGACGCGGTGGCGGCGGCCAAGGCGGGCCAGATCGAATACCGCGCGGAAAAAAGCGGGATCGTCCACGCCGGAATAGGAAAAATTTCCTTTGCGACGGATAAATTGGTCGAAAACGCCGGGGCGCTTATGGACGCGCTTAAAAAGGCGAAACCGGCGTCGGTGAAGGGCCGGTATATAAAGGGCGTCTGGGTGTCGACGACCCAGGGCGCGGGGTTGAAAGTTGATTTGTAATTGCGGACGCGAAGCGTTCGCGGAAAAGATTCTTGTCCGAGACTGATGGCGCCCATGGGCTTAATATCCATCATAGACGAAAGAGATTCGCTCTCTTTTGCGGCGGGAAGAGGGCCCCGTTTTGTGAAAACGAAACGGATATGTTGAACAAAGGTTTTGGTATGTGATAAGTGATATGTGATATGGGGGCTCTGGTTGTATGACGTTGGTCACACAAAAACCACGAATCCCGAATCCCGAATCGCGAATCCCGTATCAAATATCACATAAGAACACGGAGTGTTTTTTATATGAAGAAAGAAGAAAAGTCATCGCTGATTTCAAAGGTTCGGGAATGTCTTGAAAAGGCGTCCGGGATATTTGTCATAAAGAACGGCGGGCTTACCGTTAAGGAAACGGAAGAGCTTCGGCGCGTTCTTCGTCCGATGACCGCGATGGTCCGCGTTGTGAAGAACCGGCTTATGAAGCGCGCGCTGGACGGAACCGCGTTCGCGCCCGCCTCGGACTTGATGAAGTCGCCGACGGCGGTGGTCGCCGCGACGGATCCGTTCGGCGTCGCGAAGGCGTTGGCCGGCTTTGCCGAAACCCACCCGAATCTTCGGATAGTGGGCGGGCAGATGGACGGTGGCGTGATGGACGAATCGGAAGTGCTTGCGATTGCGAAATTGCCAAGCCTGCTTGAAATCAGGGGAACGATTGCGCGTATTCTTATAGAGCCCGCGTCGCGTCTTGCGCGCGTGTCCAAAGAATACGGAAAGAAAAACCAATAATAAATAAAAGGAAACCAAAATGGCGGATGTAAAAAAAATAGTTGATGAGTTGTCGAAATTGTCGGTGGTTGAGGCGGTCGAATTGTCCAAGGCGCTTGAAGAAGCCTGGGGCGTAAGCGCGGCGGCGGCGGTTGCGGTCGCCGCATCACCGGTTGCGGCGGCCGAAGAGAAGACGGAGTTCGACGTTGTGCTTTCGGACGCCGGCGCGAACAAACTTGCGGTCATAAAGGTCGTGAAAGACACGACCGGATTGGGATTGGGCGAAGCCAAGGCGTTCGTCGAATCCGCGCCGAAGACGGTCAAGGAAGGGCTTAAGAAAGAAGAGGCCGAAGAGCTTAAAAAGAAGCTTGAAGAGGCCGGCGCAAAAGCAGAGTTGAAATAAGAATGAAGAAAGAAGAATGAAGAATGGATGTCGCGCTTCGCGCGTGCTTAACAAAAAAACTTTCTTCATTCTTCATTCTTAATTCTTCATTGAAAAATGGCGCGTCCGACGGGTCAAAAAAAGGAATAAATATGGCTCTTATACAAAAGTTCGTTAAATCGTTCGGCAGAAGTTTCTTGCACCAGCCGCTGCCGGATTTGGTCGAAACGCAATACAAGTCGTTCGCAAATTTTTTACAGCTTGATACGGAGCCGTCGGCCCGCAGGAATATCGGGCTTCAAAACGCGTTCAAAACGATGTTCCCGCTCAAGGACTATAACGGCGCGGCCGAAATCGAATTCGTGGAATATAATTTGGACGATCCTGTTTATAACGTGCCCGAATGCATGCTGCGCAACATGACGTATGCGAGCA
>JAISSM010000038.1 GCA_031273075.1 Rickettsiales bacterium | reverse complement strand
CGGCATAAAGCGCCTCTATATCCGCGTTCAATTCTTCCAGTTCTTCGCGCGTGGGCCGGGCCGGATTTTCTTTTTCGGCCTCTTTCAATTTCGCAAGCAGCCGGTCCATTTTCCGCGATCCGGCAAAGCCCGTCGCGACCGCGCCCACGCCCGCCGCCGTTCCGATCCCGGTCACGACCGTATTGATCCCGGCCATTTTTTTCAGACGCCCTATCTCTTCGTAAACTCCGCCGCAATTTTTGTCCGCGCTCACAAGCGCCGCATCCAGCGCGAGCGCGAACGCCGGGTCGACACACAGCAGACAGCAAACGGCAAACAACAGGGACCGGGTTTCCACGGATATAATTATATCATTATCCGGCGTATTCAGGTATAATTTTTGACAAATAAATGCTCGTCCGCCCAGCGGTCGCCCCATTTGTCGTAAATCGCTTTTTTCTTCGCGCCGGCGAATTTATATCCGCATTTCCCGGCGACTCTTTCGCTTGCCCCGTTTATTTCCTTCGGATCGAAGTAATGGCAGAACAGGAATATTTTCCTTATGCCCATTTTCCAAAGTTCCGTTTCCAACGTCAAAACCGCCGACGTCGCAACGCCTCTGCCCCGCATTTCCTTGTCCACAAAATAGCCAAGGTTATTCACCGTTTTCGTTTCAATATCCAAATCGCGCGCGGATATTTCGCCCGCGTATTTTCCGTCCACGTATATGTCGTAATATATTTCGCCGCTTTGAATCCGCGCGTTCACAAGTTTAAGGCAGTCGTCCGGCGATTTGCAATCGCGCAATGAAAAGCGGTACGGATAAAAAAAGTCGTTGCGTTTCAAGACCTCGAACATTTCTTTCGCGTGTTCAGGCGTCGGCGACGGCTTTCTCAATTCCAATCCGTCCGGGCCTTTTATAATGTCCGCGGTCGCAAACCGTTGTTTTTTCATGATTCAACTTTATCAGATTGTGGTATAATATTCAAGGATAAGAAGTCGCGCTTCGCGCGAACTTATTACTGGATCCCGCGATCAAGTCGCGGGATGACAAAGGGAGATATTACCATGAAAATCGGAATCATCGGGGTTGGAAGCGTCGGGGGCGCGATCGCAAGCGCCATCGTCATGGGCGAGATGGCCGGCGAAGTCGGGCTGTTCGACGTCGACGCAAAGCGGCTTAAGTCCGCGTGTCTGGACCTTTCGCACGCCGCCGCCTTCGGGCGCGGCGTTCGCGTGACCGCGGGGGGCGGATACAGCGCGATCAAGGGCGCCGACATTGTCGTAATCTCGGCGGGCGCCAATCAGAAAATCGGCGAAAGCCGCGTCAATTTGGCCGGCCGCAACGCCGCCGTCATGCATGACGTCGTTCCAAAAATCATGCGCGTCGTCGATTGTAAAAAAGTCATTCTTATCGTCGTATCGAATCCGCTTGATTCAATGGTAATGGTCGCGCAAAAGATTTCCAAACTTCCCAAAGGGCGCGTCATCGGCACGGGCACGATGCTGGATTCCGCGCGTTTCCGCGCGGAGGTGGCCGCGCATTTCAATGTTTCCCCCGGGGCCGTCGACGCCTCTGTTTTAGGCGAGCACGGGGATTCGTCCGTTCTTAACTGGGCCGGCGCGCGCGCCGGCGACGTTCCGATCTCAGATTTCGCAAAAGAAGTCCGCATTCCGTTCTCTGAAAAAACAAAGGCGGAAATCTGTGCGCGCGTCAAAGGCGCCGCAATGGAAATCATTCAAGGGCGCGGCGCAACATGGGACGGAATCGCCGCCGCGACGGTGGATTTAATTCGCGCGATCAATAATGACGAACGCCGTGTTCTGACCGCAAGTATTGCCTGTGGCGCGGGCATTGCGTTCAGCATGCCGCGCATCGTCGGGCGAAACGGGGTTTCTTCGACCGTCGCCCCGGTCATGGACGCGGCAGAGAAGCGAGGGTTGGCCGTAAGTATTAAAGTGATTCGGAGGACGTGTAAGGCCATTTAATTATTAATTATAAATTATGAATTATAAATCTTGGTCGCGCGGCAAAGCCGCGCGTAATCATTGATTAATAATTAATAATTGATAATTTATAATTGTTAGCGGAGCGTAAGTGTTGGTTTTTGTTTTTGGAGTTTCAAGAGGGATTCCGACTGCATTTTTTCGAACGCCGACGGCTCCCATATTTGAAAGCCGCGCCCCCTGCCGACGAACACGGCCTCCGTCGTTATGCCCGCGTGATCAAGCAAATCTTTCGGCACCACTATGCGGCCCGTGACATCGAACGCAAGCTGGCGCGCGTCCGCAAACATCATCGCCGTCAATTCGTCCAATTTCGCATCGAACATATCCATTTGATCCGTCGCGTCCGCTATGCGTTCCATCCTCGACATCGGAAGGCCCTCTATACATCGGCCCGTGAACGACCGGAACAGCACCACCCCCGCAAACGATTCCGCGCCCAGGGCCGTTCTGAACGCCGACGGAACCGACAGGCGGCCCTTCGGATCCAGTTTATTAGTGAAAGATGATAAGAACAAAGCCACTATTTCCCCTTATTCTTAATCATTTTTATATGGTTGTCAATGACAAACTTATAAAACTTTATGGGCTTTTATGGTTTCGTAAAGTAAATTTTGTATATGTCAAAATAAAATCAAAGTATTTTGTATTTTTTACTTGACGCGCGAATCGGTTTTGGTTTATAGTTCATGTATGGACAGGGAAACGTCGCGGAAAACCAAAGGTTTTTCCGAGAAACTTATAAAAAACAAGGTCAATCGGGTCCGATGCCGCACGGCGATTTGGGCGCGATAACTATGGAGGGGATTTAATGTCACGAAATATCAAAGAAATCATGGAGGCTTTGGATCGGGTGCTTTCATCGACGGTTTGGGTAAACAGCGACCGCGCGATCGTGTCCCTGGCGGACGAGCTGTCCGTCGGAAACAACGGCAACGTCCGGTCTATAGAGGACCTTTCGCGCGCGTCTTTGATCGGGGCGTATGTGTCGCTTCAGATCCGTTCGGACAATTTCGAGGTCGCGGCCGAGAGTTTGGAAACCATGGATTTGGCCGCCGCGGTCAAAAAAATGGTGTTCAGCGAGGCGAAAAAACTTCTCGCGACCGAAGGCGGCGCGGCACGTCAGGCCGCATAACAGTTTCCAGTTATCTGGAAGGAAGGGAGAAAAACCCGCCGTAAGGCGGGTTTTTTAATTAGCAATTAGCAGATAGCAGGTAGCAATTTAAGTTCCCCTCTATGGAGGGGTGGATTTTACGCGAAGCGTAAAAGACGGGGTGGTTGCGCGGGCTTGGAAAACCACCCCGCCCCTTCGGGGCACCCCTCCGATGGAGG
>JAISSM010000003.1 GCA_031273075.1 Rickettsiales bacterium | reverse complement strand
AAGAATGAAGAATGGATGTCGCGCTTTGCGCGTACTTATTACTGGATACCGCGGTCAAGCCGCGGTATGACAAAGGTAAAAATCTTTCTTCATTCTTCATTCTTAATTCTTCATTCTTCATTAAAAAAATCCCTTTGGGAAATTTTTGGTTTTGGTTTACAATTTTTGCCGTGAATATATTCGTGATTCTTCTTATGGCTTTGTTTATGGCCGGGTATTATTTCATAGACGCCCCCAATTTTATGCTTCCGTTCGAGAGTCGCACGGCCGCAATGGAAGACGCGGAACTTAAATCCGTTCTGTCGTGCGTGTTGCGATCTCATAGTGAAGAATTAAGAATGAAGAATGAAGAAAGAACCACCCCGGCGGCTTCGCCGCCACCCCTCCATAGAGGGGAACTTAAGGGAATGCCGTGCGTTGAAAGGTATAATATAAGGACGGTTAGGGTTTGCGTTGTCGGGAAGAGGGTGGTCGAGGACTGTGTCGGCGCGCAAAATTACGTCATTACAACCACCGACGCCGTCACCGAAAACGGCGCGGGCAAACTTCTTGAAATCCTTGCGCACGACTATCCCCACGCTGCCAACATGGGCATAATATCCGTCGAAAAAGGCGCGCCTTTCATGATGTCATCCGGCGGCAAAAAGCGCGAAATCGTCCGCATCATCGCGAAGGACGCCGGGTTCGAGGACGGTCAGTTGGCCTATATAACCCAATTCTCGGTTCGCGGCGCAAAAAATGTTTCCGCCGCCGCGTCAAGGGATAAAATCAGATGCGGCAAGGGCGAAATCCCCGTGTTCCGTCAAGGCAAATGGGGCTGCGCCGCGTCGAATGCGCAAAAGATTTGCGTCGGGGACCATATATACAACGCCGACGTCAACGACTGTGTTCAAGACACGAGTCGGCGCCCCCTGTGCCAAGGCGCGGCCAGCGCCGTCATGGTCGACGGAGTTTGGGAATGCGTCTTGCCGGAAAAGCCGATCGAATGTTCCGCCGGATCGTCCGGCGTCATGAACTATGAAACGATGGAATGGGAATGCGTTTCCAATAAAATTCAAGACGTCGATTCGGCCGGCAAAAGGTGCAGTCAATTTTACGAAAAAATTTACGGCGGCGGGACAAGCGCGCTTCGCGGAAGCCTTGTCAGCTGCAACGACTGCGAACGCATGGTCGCGCACGACGACTGCACCGCCGAATGCGTGCCGGACGCCGCGGCCGCGTCTAAAAAATCGTGTTATGCCGGAAGCTGCCGCAACTTTTATTTCGGGTTTCCGGACGCGCGCTATATTTCCGTCGCCCGGAAAAACATACCGCAACTTTCCGACGTTCAGATTCCGCTGGACGGCGCGCGATCGCGGAACCGGAAGTTCAACTGTATGGAATGTCCGTACGGAATAGACGCGCTTGCATCCGCGGCGCCGTATGTTATAGTGTGTAGTCAATGAAGAATTGAGAATGAAGAATGAAGAAAGAGTAAGGAATAAAACATGTTATTATATCGTTTGTATAGGTTTTTGACGTTTCCGATCCGGTGGGCGGCGCTGTATATCCGCTATAAGGACGACGTGTTCACCCTTCATGAAAAAATGGGGCGCCCCACCGAGGACCGGCCGCGCGGCGATCTTGTCTGGGTGCACGCCAAAGATATCGCCGGCGCCGCGGAAGTCGTTCGCGGAATAAACGCCGGCATGCCCGGCAAGATCGTTCTGGTCACATACAACGCGCGCGGCGTTCGCGACAGGCCCTTCGTTCCCGGCGCCATACGCCAATTCGCCCCGATCGACAACGTTTCCGTGATCCGCAATTTCCTTAAATTCTGGGAGCCGTCGATCGCCATATACACCGGCGCGGAAATATCGCCCATTCAACTTCATATGCTTCGCAAGGCCAATATCCCCAGCTTTATGGTCAACGGCAATATCCCGGACAAGTCGTACAGGTGGTGGAAGCGCGTCCGATGGGCGGTCAGAAAAATCGTCCGCTGTTTCAAATTCGTCTGGGCGGTCGACAACAAACAGGTTCTTCGTTTCGCGAATCTGGGCGCCCAAGACGTCAAGTCCCAGGAACTTTTGTTCGACAGCTGGAAGATGAGGGAGATTATTCTTAAAATTAAGCGCGAGGCGTGAATAGTTAATAAATGAAGAATGAAGAATTAAGAATGAAGAAAGAAATAATAATTTTAAGCACGCGGCGCAAAGCGCCGCGACGTCCATTCTTCATTCTTAATTCTTCATTCTTAATTTTTCCTCTTGCGGGGGCAGGGCAGTTTTTACTAGTATTTCCTTATAAATGAAGAGGGTGGTTTTATTTTTGGCAATCGCGATATTGCCGGTCTGTTTTGCGCGCTCCGCATCCCGCAGCGCGGGCGATTCGGTCGTCACAACGTCGCGTTCATCTTCCCAAAGCGCCGCGGCTTCAAGGACCCAAAGGGCGGCCGCGGTCGACGACGCCGCCGCCGTTCCAAGAGTTCAGCAATCCCGGGCCGCCGTAACGCGCAAGGTTGTCAGCGCGCCGTCCGCCTCCCGCGACCCGTCGCCGTCCGGCGCCGCCGTCGCGGGTCGATCGCGGGCCGCCGTAACAAGCAAAGTCGCGCCGCGCGCGCAATCTTCGTCCGCCTCCACTTCGTTACGGCGAGATTCCAGCGCCGCGGTTCAATCGCGGGCCGCCGTTCGTTCCGCCGTCGCCGTCGGTCATTCATCCGCGCGTGGTACAGGCGGCGCGACGGCCAGTCGCGGGCGCGCCGCCGTCGCCGCCAACCGCGTCGTCGGCACCGGCATAAGTTCCGCCTATACTTTCTGCCGCGAGACCTATTTCTCCTGCATGGACGAATTTTGCGCGAACAAAAACGCCGCGCTTCGCCGGTGCGCCTGTTCGTCCCGCATGTATGATTTCGAGAACGACAAGCAGGCCCTGGAATTGGCGCAATCCAAGCTGACCGATTTTCAAGAAAGGCTTTTGGCCGTCAACATGGACAAGGAAGACGCCGAAGCGATGGTGCGCGCGACCGAAGGCGAACTGGCCTATAACGTCAAGGATCTCTCGGCGTCCCAGCAGGCCCTCGGTTCCATACTTCAAAAAATCAACGCGAAGACGGCCGATTCAAAGCAGACGCAATCCCTGGCCGCCATCAACCTTAGGACGTCCGACGGTTTGGGCGACGTTTTCGACAACATCGATTCCACGCTGGGCGCCGCCACGACAAGCAAAGAGGGCGAGGCGCTTTATCGCGCGGCTTTGCCGATCTGCGTCGACATGGCGAACGAAGTTTGCGATCAGGCCGACATCCCCATAATTCAATCGGCGTATCAGATGTCCATAGAACAGGACTGCAACACCATCGCGAAAAATTACGATTCCCTTCGTTCGACCGCGCTTGAAAAGGCGCGCGAGGGCGGCGCCTTGCTCGACATGTCGCGCCTTACCAACTATCAGGACCGGAACAGCGCCGACATCGCGGCCTGCACAAAGCAGATGATGGAGGTCATAAACAAGGACGCCGTTTGCGGGTCGGACCTTGGCAAGTGTTTGGATCCGTCCGGAAAGTATATAGATCCGATGACCGGCGCCGCGATTCTTACCAAGGATTTGGCCGAACTGTCCGGGGTCCTCGTCCGGCCGTCCGGCGCCGAGAAGTGGGCGACCGTCGTCGCGAACGCGCCCGTCGTCAGGTTCCTCGATTCCAAGCGCGCCTATATAGAGCCGGCCGTCGCGAACTGCGAGGACATTGCCTCCGTAGTATGGGAAAACTTTTTGGAAGAGGCGCTGGCCAAAATAAAAATCGCGCAGAACGAAAGACTTGAAGGCATGCGGCGGAACTGCACAACCGTCATCGGGGAATGCAAGCGCGGCACGGCGCAATCCATTCAGGATTTCGACGCGCGCAGCCTGTCCATCTTCGGCGTTTTCGCGGACACCACCGTAAACAAGATGTGCGCCGACGTTCAGGACGCGTGCGGCGCGCTTATGCAGCAAAGCTGGATCGACGGGGAAAGCGCCGTGGGGACGGAGTGGGCCGGCGGCATAAAAGACGTGGATCTGCAAAAGACGTACGCGGCGATTCTGCAGAACTGCCGCATAGTAGGGCAGGAGTGCATCCGGCTTCAATGCCAGACGCGCGAAAATCAATTTGGGCTTTGCACGGACACCGATTCGAGTCAGAGGCGCAATATACTCAGCACCAACTCCAATCATTGTTACAACGAAGTAAGCGCCTGCGTGGGTCAAGTGGCGGACGAGGACTTGCGGGCGATAAGAAAAAACAACAGCGTCGATTTCAAAGAATACTGCGGCGCCGAGTCGACGGGCGGCGAAATAGGCGCATGTCCCGAGGAATTCGATTCGAAGACGGTGATCGCAAGGTCGATATGGGGGAGGTGCAATTTACCGATTACCAATAAAGATAGTAAAATAACCTTCCTTGCAATAAGAGGAATGGACACCATTTTGCAATGGTTCAGCGGCGGCAGTGGCAGCAACAATTGCAACACAGGGGAGTGTCCGGAAGGTCGTGTCGTCGTTTTCTATCCGGGAAGCGGAACAGATGACAGGTGCGACGACACCGGAAGTTCCGTGTACGAGAATTGCAGCGGCGAAAAGGATCTCAACGGGGGCGGGCCATCTGCATCTGAAACAGAAAGCGCCAGCCCCGGCAAAGAAATTATAATAATTCATGAAAATGGCGTCAGTGTCGGCGTGAACGGAGGGTTTTTATTTAATGTCAATAAGTTTACGAACTGTTGCTATAGCGGTAAAAAAGACACCCTTGGAAATTGCTGTCAAGACCTTGACAGAGCATCGGATTTCACGATAGACAACCTTGGCAAATCGCATGTAAAGATGGAATGGACGGCGGCAGTGGAAGGGGATCCGCCCGTTCAAGGTTCGCCAGGCATGGGCGGTACTTGCCTTGCTAATATGTGTTGTTTTGAAACGAGACTTCCGGAGGGAAATTCGACGGATTGGTATCCGGGCAATGAACGCGCCTCCGTCCCCGTCCCCGACGATTATTGCATGCCGAGTAAGGATGACGAGCCTATCGGAGGATGGAACTATGTCGCGACGGAAGGTGAAACGCATTTATTCTGTTCGGGCACGCTGGATAACAGAAACTATGGCGATGTTGGCATTCCGGAGACATGTTCCGGGACTTTTGTGACCGTAACCAAGGATGGGATATACAGTTCCCGTCTTAGCACTAATGCGAACGCGACGGAAAGGTATTTGAACTATGCATATATAAATGAAGACAACAACATGGAAGGGGATGCCATCAACCATAGAATGCTTATTATATATATTAACGGGAAAAATTATTCTCTCTCTGCAGGTTATGAACCCGGGTGGTATAAAGTAACCCAAGGAGGGCTTGAAATAAGATGCGGAACTAATTGGACCAATTCCACCGAGTGCGGCGTGCCGAAAAATCATAGCGTCGCGTATTGCGAAAATGGGTTCAAAATAACCAACCCCAAGACAGCGATGTGTTGCTTGCCGAGTGAGACCTGCAAGACATATAAATTTATATGACGAGGAGGGAGGGGAGGGATTTGAAGATGGGTTCGAGTATGGATAATTCTGTTTTTGCGAATTTGCCCAAGACCCAATCCGCTATGTCGTATCCCGGATCCTCCGGACGCCCCACGCCTATCCTTATCCGGTTATAATTCGTTCCAATCGCCGCGTCTATCGATTTAAGCCCGTTATGCCCCGCGTTCCCGCCCCCGGTTTTCGTCCTCACGTCCCCAAGTTTAAGATCTATATCGTCGTGTATCACCGTCACGTTCGCAAGCGGTATTTTATATTTCGTCATCACCATTCCCAGCGCCGCGCCCGACAGATTCATAAAAGTTTGCGGTTTTATAAATGTGACGCGCTTCTCGCCGTTCATAATATGTTTAATAAGGTAATTCCTTTCCTTTTTCCAATCGTCGGGGCCGGCGAGCGCGTCGACGGCCATGAACCCCGCGTTGTGCCTTGACAGCGCGTATTCCGGTCCGGGGTTCCCAAGTCCCGCGATCAAAAAAAATCTTGCCTTTTCCGTCATTTCTTTCTAGTATTATATCACTAATCAAAAGGATAAAATATGAAAAAACTTTTTCTTTCTTCGTTGTTTGTTTTTAATTTTTCGTTGCTGCAAGCGGGAATGATCGTCGACTTTTACGTCGGCGGCGTCGCGTCAGTCGGAAACAACATCGCGTTCAGCGTGCCCGCCGAGGGAAACATCAAAAAGTCGGCCAACTCGTTCGGCGCGGTCGCCGGGGTCGATCTTCCGATAATCCGCGTAGAAGGCGAATACGGATTTTTAACCAGCAAGACGATCGATCTTCACGTCGGCATGGTCAACGGGTACATAAAGCTTTTCCCGACGCCGATCGTGAAGCCGTACATCGGGCTTGGCGTTGGAAGGGTTTTGGGCGGAAGCGTCGACGGCGGCGCCGATATAAATTCCGCGATGGGTTATCAGGCGATGGCCGGGCTTCAATTCAGCATTCCCATGACGCCCCTGTTCTTCGATATCGAGGGCCGTGTGTTTTACGCCGACGACGTCGCGACCGTCTCGATTCCCCCCTTGGCGGAAAAGGACATCGGGTTCGCGCAATACGACATTCGCGGCAAAATCCGCATAGCGTTTTAATGCGCAATATCATCGACGGTAATTCTTTGTTGTTCCGGGCGTTCTATGGAGTGCACAGCCGCCTGACGCGGCCGGACGGCGTTCCTGTGAATGCCGTTTTCGGTTTCTGCAATATGATACTTCCCCTCTTGTTCGACGCCGGCCGGGACGACGAATTCATCTGTGTTTTCGACGCGGAGCGAAAAAACTGGCGCCACGAGATATATCCCGGCTATAAGATGAATCGCGTCGACGTTCCCGACGATCTTGTCCGGCAATTTCCTATCGCGCGCGCCGCCGCCGCCGCAATGGGCATGCCGTGTCTTGCAGTTCCGGGCGTAGAAGCCGACGACGTTATCGCGACTTTATGCCAACACAGTTGCCCCACCCGAATCATTTCCAGCGACAAGGATTTGATGCAGCTTATCAATCCGTGCGTTTTCATGTACGACACCATGAAGGAGATCGAGATCCATGAAGGCGGGGTTTTCGAAAAGTTCGGCGTCAGGCCGGATCAAGTCATAGACTGTCAGGCGCTTATCGGCGATTCGTCCGACAACGTTCCGGGCGTTCACGGCGTCGGGCCGAAAAAGGCCGCGGAGTTATTATCCGAATTCGGAACTTTGGAAAATCTGTATGATAATTTGGACAAGGTGAAAAACGACCGAGTGCGGCAACTGTTGACCGACGGGCGCGATTCGGCGTTTATGTCGAAAAAGTTGGTCGCCCTTAAAACCGACGTGGATATTCCGCCTTATCCGGAATACAGTTTCGATGCGGACGCGGCGCGGAAGTTTTTTATAGATGAAGTCGGATCCCCCGTGTTGGCGGAGAAAGTGAGGAAACTTTTCAGTCCACAGTCCGCAGTCAACAGTCAACAGTCCGATGAAGTTTTTGTTTTTGAGGAGGGGTGCGAGGGGCTGTTTGTGGGGGAGTGTTGGGGTAAGTTAATCGATCCAAATATTAAAAAGATTGCGTGGGACTGGAAAACGATTTTTCATAAGTTGGACACCCAGGGGTTCGACGTGTCTAAAATTCAGCCTATCGACGACGTGATGCTTATGAATTATGCGGCGAACAAAACTTTGCGCGGCGAATTGTTGGACGACTATCATGCGTTTATCGCAAATCCGGCGAAGGTATATGAAATGGATTTGGCGATTTTGCGGCCCCTGTTTCAGATGGAGAAAAACGGCGTTCTGGTCGATGTGAAAAAACTTAATGAAATTTCCGAATCGCTTCACGCGCGCGCGGATGAACTTCAAATAAAAATTTGGGAATCGGCGGGCGAGGAATTCAACATTGCAAGTCCGAAACAGTTGGGCGAGATTTTATTCGACAAGTTGAAACTTCCGTCCGGGAAAAAGCGCAGTACGGACGCCGACGTTTTGACCGAGCTTGCGCCCGTGTCCGAGGTCGCGCGCTTAGTTCTCGAATGGCGGTCGATAACGAAACTTTCGGGCACCTATACGGACGCGCTTCCGAAATCCATCGGCGCGGACGGGCGAATTCACACGACCTATTTACAGACCAGCACCAACACCGGGCGTCTGTCGTCCGTGAATCCGAATTTGCAGAACATTCCGATAAAGTCGGACATCGGGGGCGAGATCCGCAAATGTTTCGTCGCCGCCCCCGGGCATGTTCTTATCGCCGCGGATTATTCGCAAATCCAACTTCGGATTTTGGCGGATATGGCGGACGTTCGGGTGCTTAAAGATGCATTTAGAGATGGCAAGGATATTCATTCGGAGACCGCGTTGAAACTTTTCGGGATGGTCACGCCTGAAAATCGCCGCATCGCGAAAACCATAAATTTCTCGATCATTTACGGCGTATCGCCTTTCGGTCTTGCCGCGCAACTGAACGCGCCGGTCGCCGCCGCCGCAAAAATCATCGAGGATTATATGGGCGGATTCCCGGAGATAAAAGATTATATAGAGCGGACGAAAAAAGTCGCCCTCGCGCAAGGGTTCGTTGAAACACCCATGGGGCGCAAAATATTTTTCCCGGATATAAATAATCCTAGGCTTCGTTCTTATTCCCTTCGCGCCGCCGTCAACGCCCCCGTTCAAGGGTATGAGGCCGACATTATGCGCGTCGCGGTCGCAAGGCTTGGCGAACTTCCGATCAAAATGATTCTTCAAGTGCATGACGAAATAGTGTTCGAATGTCCAGTCGCGGATGCAGAAAATTATGCATGTCGGATAAAGGGCATTATGGAAGGCGCGGCTTTGATTTCGGTGCCGCTTGTGGCGGAGTATTCTATTTCGGATGTGTGGGATAAATAAAATAATTATTAATTATCAATTATAAATTATTAATCAATGATTACGCGCGGCAGAGCCGCGCGACCAAGATTTATAATTAATAATTCATAATTTATAACACTCTGTTAAACAATATGTATCTTTTTTATTGACAATGGCCTAAAAAGATGTTATAATTCTTACATAAAACAAAGGATTATAACAAATGAATCAAAATTATATTAAATTTTTACAATCTTTATCCCCGTCTATGAAAAAAGAGATTTATGAACAATTAGGTAGTGAACTCCGCCAATCCGAATCGGATATAAAATTAGTAGAATCCGGCAACAACAATTCTCAATGCCCTCGCTGTCATTCAAATAAAATTGTCAAGCGTGCAAGGGTCAATGGCTCGCAAAGGTTTTATTGTAAAGATTGCAAAAAATACTACACAATCAAAACAAAAACCGCATTTGAAAATTCCAATAAACCAATTGAAATGTGGGCAAAGTATATTGATTTAATGTGTAAAAAATTATCATTGCGCGAAATAACAAAGGAATTAGATATTTCATTACCTACCGCTTTCTTGTGGCGCCATAAAATACTTGCCGCATTATCCTCAATGAAATCAGAAAAATTGTCGGGTATTGTTGAGGCTGACGAAACATATTTTAGAGAATCGCAAAAGGGCAATAAACAATTAAAAAGAAAGTCGCATAAAAGCGGAAAATCCAAACTGACGCATTTGCAACTTCGTGTATTCCTTGGATTGACCGAAGAAGAATATAAAGCGTCAAGGTTGAAAAGGGGATTGTCTAACGACCAAGTTTGCGTTTTGACCGCAATGGATAGAAAAAATAATATCTTCGGCAAGCCTGCGGGTTATGGAAAAATGAAAAGCAACTTTTTGAGAATTATAAAACCGCAGATTGATAAAAAATCTACATTGATTACAGACGGTGAGCCTTTGTATTCCACTTTACAGGTTGCAAAGCATAAAAAATTAGAACACGGATTATCAAAAGATAAAGTTTATAACATCGGCAGAACTGACGAACTGCATACCTCTATGAAAGGTTTAATCAATGGAACTTTTAGGGGCGTTGCTACAAAGTATCTTGATAACTATGTAAATTATGTCGGTATAATGAAACGGAAAAAGTTGAATATGGATTCTGTTATATCCTGTGTGAATTCAATCACAAGAGAATCATTGAAAAGAAAAGTTGCATTTTAATAGAAAAAGTGTAGAATCCAATCCGTAATAAAAGGATTAAAATGGGCAACGAAATCAATATAAAAATATCTTCAAAGTTAAAATCACAAGGCCATAAAATAGGCAAGTTGTCAACGACAGTGAACTATGTATATGAGAATGGTATAAAAATTTCGATAACTACATACAAAAATGGTGCGTGCAGTGTAAAAGCAAACTGCCCTTATTCGACCGATCCGGAAACTGGCGCAATCAATATAGTGGGATAATTTTTAATGGGGATCAAGGCGAAACGCGCGCAGTGGTTTAATTGAATAAGAGAACCGGTAAGAAAATTTTACCGGCTCACTTCTGTTTGTATCCTTATAAACTAAAACATCAATCTTGTTCCGATAGTCGGGGCTATAAAATAATAGCCGTCGCCTGTGCCGAAAATCTTGTTGTTAAACGACATCAAATAAGCCAATTCAAGATATATGTTCATCCAACTAACAACCTTGAACTCCGTACCGACGGCAAACTTGGCACCGAGAGATGTTTCCTTTTCTTTTCCGGATATGACTCCTGGAAAAACAACGCCGGTATCCAATTCTTGGTTGATTATCCCCAGCCCTACATTGCTATAAACCGATACTTTCGTATTTGGAAGCGTTGTTCCTATGCCGAATGTGCCGAAGTATCCCGTTGCGGAAAGAGTTTCGGTTGTTTCCCAGTAACCGGTATAGCTATCTGCTCCGACTGCTCCGAATAAAACCATATCCACACCAAAGTCGAAGAATAACGGCATTCTTTTCCGCGACTCATTCCATTTATAGTATCTGATTCCCGCACCTATTGTCATCGGTATTGTCCAGTCGTAAAAATCCACATATTTCCCATCCCCCGTATATGTGCCCCCATATTCATACGGCGCGTCGGTAATATGCGTATTGTTCATGCTCCCGTCGAGAGATAACCCGACTCCGAGCTTGACGGTAATATCCGTTTTCCATTCGTAGCTGTTATCAAATTGGGACGTGATTTTTTTGCTGGCGCAATCGTATTCGATTATGTTTAGGTTTGCGTCGAAATCTTTACAGGTTCCTGCTTGTGCCAAAGACGGCACAAGCAGTGGCAAAGAAAGGATTAAATAATGAATTTTCATACCGGATCCTTATTTTGCATAAGTTATTTTTCCGGCATGACCCGACACTATGACCTTGGTGTTTTTATACAGACATCCGACAAAGGGTATGCAGCCAAAGCTGGTTTTCACCGATGTGTATTGCGGGGAAACTATAATGTCCGCATCGCTTGACGACATCGCGTCGTAAATCGCTCCGGCTGTGCAGGTAGAGTTGGCCAGATTGCCCGTCTTAGTCTGCAATTCGGGACCGTAGGTTTGTCTTTCCGGGGCGCTGACCGTCAAAAACAATACTTCCGTGCATTCGGCGGAGCCGGTTATTTTCTCGCCGACTTTTACATTTGCTTCTATTTTTGATTCAATGGGTGGAATTGGAGCGATGACCGCGCCGATTTTCCCATTGTGATAGCCTGTGCAGGCCACCAGTGCCAGCGGCAACAATATCATTGATTTTTTCATTTTTTACTCCTTTGTTTGTTATGACTCTGCATAGTTTTCTATGCCGAGTCGTGGTTTAAGCCACCATACAGAGCAGGTGGCAGGAGGTTTGAAACAATTGAGTGAATTGTGTGGGTTATTTGGCTTGCGCCTTATTCGCCACCCTCCCACCGTAGATAGGAGGCTGTTTTTATGTCCGGCCGGACACACTCAAAGAGGTTTCAACACCTCAACATGAGCAATTTTTGCCCACATCAACGTGTATGATAGCGCTTTTTTTATGCTAGTCAAAGTTAAAAGTTTTGGATTGTAATTTTGTCCAACGGGAATGAGTGTGAATAAAACACCTTGTCAAACAATTAAAAAGATACAAATAGTTTAACAGAGTGATTTATAACTAGTTTGTCACTTCCATCGGGGGGAAGCAGTCGGCATTCAAATCGCCGTCCGGACAGCAATTCCAGCCCTCCGCGCCCATATCCGTATATGTTTCGCCCGGACAGCATCCGTCCTTATCGGGCGGAGTGCCGCCGTCGCACGTAAGGCTTGGGTCCGCGATCGGCGGCGCGGGTTTGGCCTCTGACAAACTGGCGCTCGGGTTCAGCATTATTTTGTTGCCGTCGTCCAACTCTTTATATTTGATGCCCAGCACTTCCTTATTATACTCCTCGGTTCCCTTGCTTAGCACCGTGCCGTCGGATTTCAAGACGCCGCCCTGAACGTTAAGATAATCGCTGTACGCGTCCTGCGCCGCCATGTTCTTGGACTGGTACTGCGTAAATCCTTTCATAAGCGCCTGAAGCCGCGCGTCCTCTATTTGCGCGCCCTCCGGCGTCGTATACGACCGGACCTGGCCCATTATCGTGCGCGGATCGTCGCGCGCGTAAGTGTATCTGGGCGTCGTCGGCGCGGCCGCGTACTGCCGGACCGGTTCCGTCGGCGCGCACGCGTCGCCGTCGCACCACGCCACTATCAAATCCGTCGGCGAAAACACCGTTATGCGCGTGCCGGACGCGATCGAAAACGGCGGCACCGTATTATCAAGCATGTCTATGAACAACTTCTCAGTCACCTTGTTCCACGACTTGATCATTTCCTGTTTGGCCAGCTCGCTTGACCTTAAAGTTCCGCTCTGTACGACCACATTGTTGTCGAGGTCTATTTGGTTTACGATTCTGTCCGAGATCGGCGCGATAAGGTTCGTCGCCGCGGGGACTATCGCGGTCAAAAGCGGCAAAACCATTTGTTCCAAATAATCGCTGGATCCGTATCCCGGGACGCCGACCCTTCCTTGCGAATCGCCGCTGAACGGCCGGTTGGTTTCGTCCACGAAATTAAACTCCACCCCGTCGGGACGGACAAAGCGATACCAATTTATGCTGATCCGGCCTATCGATTTATACGGCCCCGGCACGTCCCCCACGACATTGCCCAGCATCAATGTTCCCGCCGGGACGACTATCGTCCGGCCGTTGTCGGAGTACACATGCCGGTCGACGGTGGCCTGGACCGGTATCATGCTGAACCGGCCCTTCGCGGGGTCGACGGCGCGGACTTCGTTGACTATGGTCGCGGGTATGGGTTTGAAATGCCGAAGGACGAACGTTCTGTCGTACGGCCTGCTTGATACGGTCGCCTGTTCGTCAAAGGACGAGGGCAATTGGTCGCTTTGCGGTTTCGGTTTCGTGAAGACCTGCGCGCTCATCGCCTCCGTAGTCGGCGCGTCCAATTGGGTCGCGCGGAAGATTTTTTTAGTCGGCGCGGGATTTGACAAAACAGGCATGCGAAGGTTCGCGCCCGCGCCGCGTCCGCCTATGCGTTCCGCGTCGGATCCGATTTTTTTCGTCGGATCGTCCAATGCCATGATAAAGCCCGTGTCGGGGTTGTATTCACCGGTCGGCTCCGCGCAATCCGTGTCCGAGAACGGATGAAACATATAATGTCCGCCCTCAGGCTTTATCCAGCCGATTTGTTTTCCGGACGAATTGTATCCGGCGAACGCGAACTGATAACATTCCTCGTTCATTTTGGGTTTGGGCGTTTCCGCCTTCGATTCAGGGGCGGGGCGCGTAACGACCGACGGGGCCGGCGCGGGCTCTTCTTCCTCTTCTTCCTCCTCTTCCTCTTCGATCACCGGGGTCGGGTCGGCCGCCTTCACAACGGGAACGTCTTCGGGTTTGGTCGAGAACGACACGTTCACCGTTTCAAGTTTTTCCATATCCTTGGACCCGTTCGCGTCATAGAACTTTATGTTGACGACGTTCTTTCCGTCCGCAACCTTTTCCGACGGCTTCCACGTCACGGTTATTTCGCAGGGAAGTTTTTCCGATATCTGGCCCATGGTCGTGCATGTTTGCTTAAGCGACAGGCCTTTCGTTTCCGAAGACAGCGAGACGTCCGATATCACCGTTTCCGCATTGGCCGACACGGTTATCGCCGCCGACCGCGCTTCGTCCACCGGGGTCGGTTCAAAATCCACTTTGTCCGGCGAGATGGAAAGAGTCAGTTCCGCCTTTGATTGCGCCGACGTTTTATCCGGGGTTTCAATCAGCAAAAGCGTCAGCATTATCGCGCTGACGAGCGCGATGCCCAG
>JAISSM010000028.1 GCA_031273075.1 Rickettsiales bacterium | reverse complement strand
CGTCAATCGTTTCGCCTTTTCGATGACCATTTCGGCGACCTGGATATGTCTTGCCGCCGGTTCGTCGAACGTTGACGATATGACTTCGCCCCTGACGGACCTTCGCATGTCGGTGACCTCCTCCGGCCTTTCGTCGATCAAAAGCACTATAAGGTGCGCGTCGGGATAATTCGAAGCGACGCTGTGCGCTATATTTTGAAGCATTATCGTTTTGCCGGTCCTGGGCGGCGCGACCACGAGCGATCTTTGTCCGAATCCCGTCGGCGACACAAGGTCGATCACGCGCGCGGACAGCGACCGGCCCTTGTCCTTGTCCTCTTCGATTTCCATTTTAAGCATGCGGTCGGGGTAAAGCGGAGTTTTGTCGTCGAACGACACGCGGTGGCGAAGCGCCTCCGGCGCGCCTCCGTTGACCCGCTCTATGGTTTCCAGCGCGAAATATCGTTCCGATTCGTTCTGCGGCGCCTGTATCTGGCCCTCCACATAATCTCCGGTTTTAAGCCCGTATTTTTTTATAAGGGTCGGGGACACGTAAAGGTCGTCCGGGCCGGCCAGATAATTCGATTCCGCCGCGCGCAAAAATCCGAATCCGTCCTGCATTTTTTCAAGGACGCCGTCGCCGACAAGAGTCGTCTTTTCGTCCCTTGCTATCGCGGACAGTATCGCGAAGCGGAGTTGTTTGGCGTCAAGCTGAGAGGCGTTTTCAATACCCTTGTCCTCTGCGATTTTCAGCAGCTGTTGAGCATTCTTGCTCTTTAATTCATTAACGTGCATGTATTTTCCTTTCGGGAGATGTTCGAACGAGTGTTCCCGCGCATTATAGCCCATAGTTTTGTCGAAGTCAAATAATTTCCGTAACTGCGCGGTCGGACCCTTCGCGCGAAAGCTGGACCACGCGGACCTTAGATTTCATTTCCTTGATAAGGTCCGATCTGTCGTACGACGGCTGGGTATGCAATATCCTGTCCGCGAACGCCGAATACGCCGCGCCGGCCGTTTCCGCGTGTATCGTCGTATAGAAGTGGTTGTGTCCCGTTCCCATCATTTCCCAAAGCGCGCCCGCGTTGTCGGTCGAGATCTCGCCCCCCAGGATGACGTCCGGCGTCATTCGGACCACCAGATCCAAAAGCCGCGCGTAGTTCATCTGATTCGTCTGCTCCGTCCTTGAAAGCACGAAATGCACCCTGTTCTTTTGCGGCACTTTCAATTCGCGCGCGTCCTCCACCGTCACGATCCGCGCGTTTATGTCTATCTGTTTCAGTATATGGTTAAGGAACGTCGTCTTGCCGCTTGCGGTCGAGCCCGAAAACAGTATCGGGCTTCCGTCGTTTATCATCGCCATAAGGCGGTCGAACGGGTCGGACGGCTTTTCTTTGCCGCGCGGCTTGACCTTTTTCAGCGGTACGCCCTTTACAAGGTGATAATGCTCGAACGTTATATCGGGCGACGAATTCCCGCGGATGTTCAGCGCCACGCCGCCGGTCAGATCGTTGTCGTCGTACATGACGTTCGGGCCGGCTATGCCGGTGAATCTGTGGTTGCCGGGAAGGGTCGCATAGACCACGGGCATGCCCTTTATCGGCTCGAACGGTCTTTCATACACATTCGCAACGGTATGGATAAGGTCGGTCAGGTATTGTTTCGACAGTTTTTCCGACCCGTACGAGACCCACGGGATTTTCGGGCCGTGAAGGCGCATCCAGACTTCGCCCGCCCTGTTGACGGCGATCTCCTCCACAAAGTCCGGTTTATAGAACTCTTCAAGCGGTTTCAGCAATGTATCCAAAACGACATCCGGCATGCCGTAATTGTAGCATAATTCCCCTTGAATCAGAATCGAATTATTGGTAAAATCCGGGTATGAGAAAAGTATTTCCCGCTTTGGCCGCGCTTATGCTCGCCGGGTGTTTGCAGAACGGCGCCGGCGTCGGCGAGGACAGGCCTTACAATCAGGGCGATTTCGCGGGCGGAGGAATGGACGCGCCGGAACTTAACGAACGCACCATGGCGTTCATGCAGCCGGGGAACCCCTATTCGAACGTGGAAAGCTTCCGTCCGAAATCCGACCAGGAGAAAAGAGAGTCCACGGACAAATGGAGCACGAGCCGGATGGTGACGCGCTGGCAGGAATACAAGGGGACTATGGTTCGGGTTGAGATCCTTCTTGGCGATTCCGATCTGCGCGAGATGCGCCTTAAAGTCCTTCAAAACGCGAACGGCGGCGACATAGACGGCGATCTTCGCGACATACTCGGCATCGTCGCGGACTTTGAAATGAAAAAGGTTTGCGGGCGCCGGGCGGAATCGGTCGCGGTAGTTTACGACCACGCGTCGTTCGAAGCAATGCGGCCCAATCCGTTCTTCGATTACAAAGTGGAGACCGAAGGATCAAGCATGCGCGAATACGGTTTCCGCTGTATTTACAACTGATCCGCGATGGCCGAAGCGAAACCGGATATTTTCGGGCTTCCGCCGGTCTCAGAGATGATGCGCGAGGCCGGGCTTTCGCCCAAGAAATCCCTTGGCCAAAATTTCCTGTTCGATTTGAATTTGACGCGAAAGATCGCGCGCATGGTTCCCGATATCAAAAACAGCGTCGTTCTGGAAGTCGGGCCGGGGCCCGGCGGGTTGACGCGCGCTTTGTTGGAATGCGGCGCGAAAAAGGTCGTCGCGGTCGAGAAAGACAAATCCGCCCTTCCGATTTTGGAAAGGATCAGGGCGGCGTCCGGCGGGCGGCTTGAAATAATTTCGGCCGACGCGCTAAAAAATCCACAGTCAACAGTCGATAGTATATGCGCCAATTTGCCTTACAATATAGGGACCGAGTTGTTGGCGCGGTGGCTTCATGATCCAAAAATAAAATCCATGACTTTGATGTTCCAAAAAGAGGTGGCGGAGCGCATCGTCGCGCGGCCCGGCGGTCGGCAATACGGGCGGCTTTCGGTTCTGGCGGCTTTGGGGTGGCGCGCAAAAATCCTGTTCAATGTTCCAAACACCGCTTTCGTGCCGGCGCCCAAAGTTCAATCGGCGGTGGTTCAGATCGTGCCAGACGGCAAGTCGTACGATATCGAAAAGGTGGAAAAGCTTAGCGCGCTATTATTCGGGCGGCGCCGCAAGATGATTCGCGGGATCATGCCGGATGTCGATTGGAAAAAATTCGGTCTTACCGGAAAGGAACGCGCCGAACAACTTTCCCCGGAAAAATTTGCGGAAATGGCGTTGTTGGTCAATAAAAAATCATAAGTATCTGAATTTTCGGGATTTTTGTGGGTGGAGTATGTACCAAAAATGTACCAAACGTGTACAAAAATGTACATAAATGGTACACGTTTGGTACATAAAAGTGCATAAAATGTACATAATAGTTAGCAATTAGCAGGGAGCAGGTAGCAAATTTAATTATTAATTATCAATTATAAATTATTAATATGACTAACGTAATTCCCCGGGCGTAAGCCCGAGGGATGTAGATTTCCCGAATCTTTTTTGCTATAGATGCTCTATGGAATTCAATTATGGCTCGCATTTCGTTTATTCCTGTC
>JAISSM010000018.1 GCA_031273075.1 Rickettsiales bacterium | reverse complement strand
GTTCAGACGTGTGCTCTTCCGATCTAACAACAAAGAGGTGAAACTTGAACAACGTTAACGATAGAAAACGGGACACGGGGCCCCGGACAAACAACCGCATAAACTCGAAGTCCGTGCAGCTGATCGGCAGCGACGGAAAAAATCTGGGCGTGATGCCGACGGCGCAGGCGCTGGGCATGGCCGCGGACGCCGGGATGGATTTGGTCGAAATCAACGGCGCGAACATTCCGCCGATCGTGAAAATCATGGATTTCGGCAAGTATAAGTACGAGATGAAGAAAAAGGCGGCGGACGCCAAAAAAAATCAAAAGACGAACGAACTTAAAGAGATGTGGGTCGCGCCTTTCATCGGCGACAACGATCTTAACATCAAGCTTAAGAAGGTGATCGAGTTTTTGTCCGACGGCAACAAAGTGAAAATATCGGCAATGATCCGCGGCGACAAGCGCGTGCTTAAAAACAAAGACGCCGTCAACGCCATGTTCGACAAGGTGCTTAATATTTTGGCCGACAAGGCCGTTTTGGAAAGCAAGTCCAAACCGGAAGAATTTCGCAAGTCGATCATTATCGCGCCGAAGTGACCAGTCAACAGTTCATAGAGGGGAACAATTTTATCAGACTCTGCAGTAGTTGTTTTTGGTATTGCGGGCGTTGTTTCTGTAGTACGTTTTTTGCGGGGTGAAAGTACAGGCGTGGTTGCACTTCCCGGACGGACGGATGCGCGCGCGACTTCTGCGCGATGCAGAATTATCGGCTTCCTCGGCGCGTCTGATAATCATCATTATTTGTAAAAATTCCCAACTGTCGCGGTCGAACTCTCCTTTTTCGTTCACGCATAATATGTCGCTTTTGATACGGTTGCAGCGCATATGGGCAAAGCCGATATTAGGTATAACGCCCGGTCCGCCGCGCGTTTCCGGGATCAAATGATCTATTTCCAGATGATTGGGCTTGCGTATAAGGCCGCCGCATACGTCGCACGGCAGTTTTATATCATGGTTCAGCATTATGACGCCGACCCTTTTAAGTTCGCGCGGAGTCACGGCGTCGGCGATAAAGTGCAAAGTTTCCACATAGTAATCGAAGATGTCGTGATATTTGATAATTTCGCTGATTTTGAAAAATTCCTTTTCACTTAATTTGCCGTGATCGTCAAGTTTCACCAGTTTATGTATCAAATCATGAAGTTGTTCAAGTTCCATTCAAATTCCCTGTTCGGGATATAGGTTATAATTTTGACAAAGAAAAATCAAGGGTAAAATGCGGAATTTTTCAAAAAGGGCGCGCCGCGCGTATCAGCGGGTATTTTTTTGCGCGCGGGTTCTGGTTTCATTGATTATGTTCCATCCGTTGCCGGAATATTTGGCCTGGCGGGCGGGGCATTTGTGCCGAAGTATGGAACGTCTGTGATAGCCCTTGTCTATTATCGGATGGTCGTGCGATTCGGTCGTACGGCGGCACATCGGCGACTTTGCTATGTACGTGGTCGTGAATTTGTAATCGGCGTAATAATCACGCCCGGATCTTTTGCCTTTGCATCCCTTGTGGACCGGCCCAAGGCTTTCCATGTCGTTTCCGTCCTTCAGGCCGGCGGCGCCTATCGCGATTTGATGCGGGTATCTGATGCGCTTTCCGCATTCGCCGCACAGTATTTCGTATTTATGCTCCAGAAGTATTTTGTAAAGGCCGATCAGATTTCTTTCCGTGAGCCCTTTGATCCCATACAGCGCCTTCGGGTTTTTGCTTCTTAGTCCGGTGTGCTCACGCGTGATGTTTCGTATCACCTGTGTTTGGCGCCTGGTCATTTGAACGGTTTCAAGGACGCCGATGATTTCATTGATGTGGACGTTCGTCATTTTTGTTTCCTTATATTAAAAGGCGACACATTTCCCATGCGTCACCTTTTTAAGTTTGAATATTATTTTCCGTCGACGGGAATTTTGAACTTTTGGTCCGGGTATATCAAGTCCGGATTTTTTATCGCTTTGTTCGCGTTCGCGATTATCGAGAACCGTATCCCTTTCCCGTAAAAGTTCCTGGATATGACCCAAAGCGAATCGCCGCGTCTGACGATATAGAACGTGTCGTCATTCGGCGTCATTTTCGGCATCTTGAATTTATGCTCTATCGTCGCGGCGGTTTTGCCCTTCGAGTCGTGCATTTTCACGGACAGCGTGTAATCTTCGCCCGCCTTCAATTCGCCCGCGCCCGCGCCAAGTCCGAAGTTGCCGTGATCCGACACACGCGTCATGCCCAAAAGTTTTCCGTTAAGCGACGTCGACACGCGGAATTTCGGAACGCCTTTGCCCTGAACGACCAGACGCTTGTTCGCAAGATAGTCTATCTGCGTCACCCGGAATTTTTCGGACGATACGGATTTCGGCGCCATAAGGACGCGGCTTTCCTTGTCCGTCATAAGAAGCGACAGGGAATTTTCCGGCTTCGCGTCGATGTACAAAAACACGCGGTGCGACCGGGCGTCTTTCGTTATCAGTTGAAGCGTGTAATTGCCCGGCTTCATTTTGCTTTTCGGAGAATAGACGAATTCGCCTTTGGCGTCCGCCTTGATCGTCATGACGATTCTTTTGTTCACGGATATCGACACGCTTTCGTCTTTATTGGCGCGGCCCGCGGCGACGACCCTTCCGCCCGATTCCACGCGCACTATATCGAACGCGGGAAGTCCGTTCTCTTTGACTGTCGCCTTGGTTTCATGTTTGTCCGATTCGGCCGGCTTTGCACCATTCTTTGAATCTGTCTTTTGGACTGCGGCGTTTTCATTTTCGGCTTCCGCGCGCGGTTCGCTTGACGGCCAGAACGTCCAGATCGCGACCAATATCACGGCCGCAAGGCAAAGAAGCGGGAACCAATACGCCTTCCAACCCTTTTTTGAATCGTCTTTGAATATGGTCGACGGTTTCGTTTGGATCACCGCGATCGGTTCCGCCTTTTCAGTCTTTTCCGGTTTGGAATTTGACACGGCCAAGGTCGTCGGACGGCGGCGCGACCAAACCCTTTTAATGCCGTGAAGCCGTTCTATGGTTTCATCGATCATTTGATTGGTTCCGGCGGTCACGGTGCCCAGGTTGAAACGGCTTTTTTTGAATCCAAACATAGTTAATCCCTTGTTTGGGAGGATTGTAACCGAAAATATCGCTTTGTCAAGTTTTTTATGGGGGAGGGGGGAATTAACAATGACCACCCCGGCCCTTTCAGGGCCACCCCTCCATAGAGGGGAACTTTATTGTATAAATATGCCCAAGTCGGTGGCGGTTTTTATAAGCGGGTCGTTCGGCGAAACGTATTCGTTCGACACCGTCATATTCGGTATATTCGGGTCGGCCAATATGACCCCGCTGTCCAAAACTTCTTTCATGGATATGGTTTTGACGGTATTGTTTTGAAGCGCGGTCATGACGAACGTTTCATTATTATCCACCGCGTCAAGCGCCGCCGATGCGAATCTCGCGGCGAGTATTCTGTCCGTTGCCGTTGTGTCGCCCGATCTTTGCAGATGTTCCGGGAACACTGCGCGCGCCGGTATTCCGGCCGCCTTAAAATCGCGCGCTATGATTTCGGCAATTTCGCCGCTTCGCCCGCGGAGTTTGCAACCCTCCGCTACAAAGATAAGGCCGTAATCAGTCGGCCGGGATTTTATGTGTTCAATCAAGTCCGGCATTTTCCATTTCACTTCCGGTATCAATATCGCCGACGCCCCCGAAGCCAGGCCTGCATGCAGGCACAAAAAACCGCTGTCGCGTCCCATGGTTTGGACGATGAACCAGCGGTGGTGGCTTCGCGCGGTCAAAAGCAACTGGTCGGCGTATTTGACAAGTTCGTTCACCGCGGTGTCGAATCCGATCGATTTGTCCGTAAGCGGGATGTCCATGTCTATGGTTTTAGGGATGCATATCAATTGGGCGGACGAATAGACGGACGGATTCGCCCATGCGAGCGAAATACTTCCGTTGCCGCCGATAAGGATTATTGCGTCGAGGTCGAGGCGCTCTATCGATTTTTTGACGTTGTTTTGGAATTCGTCGGCGCGGCTCGATTTCGCCGCCGTTTGGTAATTCAATGCGCCGGGGCGGCCGTTTCGTAAAATACTTCCGGACAGGCGCGCGTATGCGGCGGGCAACGATTCACGGTTGAATTCGATCGCATCCGGGGCGGAACCGGCAAGGCCGTCCGTGCCGTCCAGTATTCCGAACATTTTATGACCGCGGTCAAGTCCGGAGGAAATCAGGCGGTGGATCGTGCTGTTTAGGCCGCTGCAGTCGCCGCCTGTAGTCAAAATTCCGATTTTCTTTTTCATAATTTATAAGACCCTATTCCCGCCTTCGCGGGAATGACAAAAGTGTTTGAGCTCCCCCTCGGCGCCTTTGGCGCCACTCCCCCTCAAGGAGGGGGGAGACAAGACCACCACCGGGAACTTTGCCGTCAATATCTGCCGCCCATGCGGTTCATTTCTGTATCTTTATCGCGCAGGCCTTGAACAGCCCCTTGGATCATATATATAACTTCGTCCC
>JAISSM010000071.1 GCA_031273075.1 Rickettsiales bacterium | reverse complement strand
TATACGCCGTGTCGACCCAGGTTTTGACCTCTTTATCCACCGTTCGCGCCGTTTCCTCCGACGCGTTTTCAAGCGCGTTTCTTCCCCACGATTCCACCTGATTCACCGTCATTTTCCCGATTTTGTCCGACAGGCCCCACGCGGTTATCGCCCTGCGCGTCAAGAACGTCGCCTTTGCCAAATCGTTTTCGGCGCCCGTCGTGATTTTATCCTTTCCGAAAAACAGCTCTTCCGCGGCGCGCCCGGCCATGCAAATCTCCATTTCCGCACGGATTTCGCGCAGCGTCAGCGACACCTTGTCGTCCGTCGGCAGGTACTGGACCATCCCAAGCGCATGTCCCCTTGGCGATATGGTCGCCTTGTGTATCGGATCCGTGATGTCCTTGTAATGCACCGACAAAAGCGCGTGGCCCGCTTCGTGATACGCCGTGAGTTTAATATCCTCCGGGCGCATCTTGCGATCTTTTTTCGGGCCCATAAGTATCTTGTCGCGCGCCTCGTCTATATCCGCGTTTGTGATTTCGCCCCGTCCGTCCCTTGCCGCGAGCAGGGCCGATTCATTCAAAAGGTTATTAAGGTCCGCGCCTGAAAATCCGGTCGTGCCCCTTGCCGCCGTCGTCATCGACACGTCTTTCGCCAATTTCATCTTCTTCGCGTAAAGCTCCAATATCGCAAGGCGGCCCGCCATGTCGGGAAGGTCTATATAAACCTGGCGGTCAAAGCGGCCGGGCCGAAGCAGCGCGGGGTCCAGCATGTCCGGCCTGTTCGTCGCGCCTATGATGATAAGGTTTTCCGTCGACGTGAATCCATCCATCTCGATCAGCATTTGATTAAGCGTGGCTTCGCGGTCCGAGTCGGTGTTTATCGTCCGGCCCCTTGCGCCCCCGATCGCGTCGATTTCATCCACGAACAAAATGCACGGCGCGCTGCGCCGCGCAAGTTCGAAAAAGTCTTTGATTTTTTGCACCCCGAGGCCGACTATGATCCCCGAAAAGTCCGATCCCGACACGGCGAAAAACGGAACGTCCGCCTCTCCGGCTATGGCTTTGGCAAGCAATGTTTTTCCCGTTCCCGGTTCGCCCGAAAGCAGGACCCCGCGCGGGACCCTTGCGCCGAGGTCGCGGTATTTTTTCGGATTTTTAAGAAAGTCCACGATTTCGGCGACTTCCTTTTTCACGCCGTCTATGCCCGCCACGTCCGAAAATTTCACGTTGATTTTGCCGGACGATATTTTCGTTTTGCTTCCCAACATTCCGGCGATGCCGCCGGTCCCGCCGCCCATCATCCGCATCCCGCGAAGTATCCACCATATGAAAAACACGCCCATAAGTATCGGGACCCATATCCCCAAAAGATCCGTCCATGTTTTGGAATCGTCTATCGAAACATTGGCCCCGCGCGACGCGATTTTTTGCAAAAGGTCGGCGTCGCCCGCCATTTTCGCCGTCCAGTGCGTTCCGTCGTTCATCTCGCCCCGCGCGTCCGCGCCGTTAAGCACGAACGTTTTTATCCGTTTTTTTTCGGACGCCGCCAAAACCTCCGAGAACGTCAATTCCGCCGCTTTCGCGCCGGACGCGTCCCTTTTGCCGCCGCTTTGCAAGAGGGCGCGCGACGTCAAAATCGAAAACATTATTACGAATATAAGCAGAAATCCGCCGCCCCCGGTCGCGCGCGATTTGGCGCGGTTTTTCCGGACATGCATTTCGGTATCGATTTTATTCCGCTTTACTTCCGCTTTGACTATTTTTTTCGACATTCTTCCCATATCCTTATTTTATTTTTGCGCCTTCTTATGTTGCAATTCGCCAATGTGAACCCGCAGTCGCCGGCGTCCAATTTTTCAAACGCTTTTTTCACGCCGTCCAATCGCGGCGGATAGGCCCCCTTCGAGAGGATTTTCGACAGGATGCGAAAACGCAATTCGTCCGGCATATCTAACAGCATTATCGCGTCGATTTCAACAGGAATTTTTTTCGGCCATTCGTCCGCCTTTGCCTCCAAAAAGTCGCGCGCGCGGCCAAGATTTTCCACGGCCAAAAGCAGCCTCTCATCGGAAAGCCCAAGCGCGCGCCTGTTTTCGCGGATTTTGACGCGAAGGAATTTGTCGTCGCCGTTCATCGGGTCGTCGAAAAATTTTATTTTATTGTCATCGCAATATTTTCTCAACGCATCGCGCGGGGTTTTCAGCAGGGGGCGGAATATCACGATACCGTCACGCTCTGTTCTTTCGCGCATGCCGGCAAGGCCGTACACGCCGCTTCCCCGGCCGAGGTTTATGAAAAAAGTTTCGATTTGGTCGTCCGCATGGTGCGCAGTTATCAAAACCCTTATATTGTTTTTTTTGCAGAACTGTGTCATAAGGTCATAGCGTTTCGCGCGCGCGGCCGCCTCTATTCCGGTTTTCGGTTTTTTGCTCGCCCATTTCAGTATCTTATGTTTGACGCCGATTTTTTTGCATGTCGCCGCGACATGGGCGGCCTCCGCCGCGCTTTCTTTACGGAGGCCGTGGTCGACCGTAAGCGCAACAACCGGAAGGTTCGTTTCTTTCATCCAATAGAGCAGGGCCATAGAGTCCGCGCCCCCGGATATCGCCGCCGCGAAGGTTTCCTTCGGATAATCGCGCGCGAGTTTTTCGATCGAAGATATAAAGTTTCTGTTCATTTTGGACGTGCTTTGTAGTATACTTTACGAATACGGAGAATTCAAATGAAAGATGGAACAAAAGCGTTGTGCGTTTATGCCGGGCACAATTTCGGACATAATCCCAATTTTGCGGTTGACGCGGAGAAACTCGGGCATCTTATGGCAGAAAGCCGCATCCGGCTTGTTTACGGCGCGGGCAACGTCGGGCTTATGGGCGCGGTGTCGCAGGCGGTGCTCTGTCGCGGAGGGCGGGCCGTCGGCGTGACGACCCCGCACATCATGGCGAAGCAAGAGCCGTCCCAGGAAGGCATCGTTCTTGAAGTCAAAGACAATTTACTGGACCGGAAAGCCCGCCTTATAGAATTATCCGACGCCTTTTGTATTCTTCCGGGCGGCATGGGAACGCTTAACGAAGTGTCCGACGTTCTCGTCATGCATCAAATCGGCGAGACGAATCTTCCCGTGTATTTTCTTAATACCGACGGATACTGGAACATGTTCGGCACCATGATAAAAGAGATGATAAAGGACGGGTTCGTCAAAGATCAGACCGAATACAATATTCACATTTACAATTCGCCGGAAGAACTTATCAACGCATACAACGCGCGGTTCTTCATATGAACGATATGAACGACGTTGTCCTGGCGTTTTCGGATCATCTTATTCATGCGAAAAAGTATTCCGATCTGACGGCCGAGGCGTATGTCAGGGACATTCGGGATTTTCTGGATTTTTGGACGGAATTCAACGGGGCGGAAATATTGCCGGCCGATTTGGCGCGCGTCGACGCGGTCGCCTTTCGCGCGTGGCTTGCCAACCGGCAGAGGCGCGGTTTGGCCGCGCGGTCGACTGCGCGCGCGATGGCGGCATTGCGAAGTTTCTATAAATGGCTGTCCAAATCCATGGGTATAAGGAACGATGCGATCACCATCGTCGGAACGCCGAAAATTCCGAAGGCTTTGCCGCATGCGCTGGATTTCGCCGACATAAAATCCATGGACGATTTGATCGGCAAAATAGAAACTGAGCCGTGGCTTCGCGCGCGGAACCACGCGCTTTTGTTCTTGATTTTCGGAAGCGGGATGCGGATAAGCGAGGCCCTGGGTCTTTCGCGCAATCAAATTCGCGAGAATGTCGATACGATAATGATTCGCGGGAAGGGCAACAAAGACAGGATCGTGCCGATTTTGCCGCGCGTTCGCGACGCCGTTTTGAAGTATGCGTCGCTTTGTCCGTTCGACGGGCCGCATTTGTTTTACGGCGAAAAAGGGGGCGTAATGGGGGCGCGCGCGGCGCAGGCGATGATAGAGCGGCTTCGCGAGATTCTCCGTCTTCCGGACCATGTCACTCCGCACGCGCTTCGCCATTCGTTCGCGACCGCGCTTTTGTCCGACGGGGTCGATTTGCGCGCAATACAGGAATTGCTGGGGCATTCGAGTTTGTCGACGACGCAGATTTATACAAAGGTCAGCGCGGCGGACGTGATGGCGGCGTATAAATCGGCGCACCCCAGGGCAAATAGCAATTAGCAGTTGGCAGGTAGCAGGTAGCAATAGTGATTAGTTAATGTGTGCGGTCATGGCGCGGTGCATGTTGTGACAGACTCCCCTTTGTCGTCGCAGTTGGTGGCTTCGAATCCGACGATTGATGCCTCGTCGGTCACTTTTACATATCCGGATGGGCAAGTATCATCGCATGTCACAACATAATCGTCGTCATTGACCAGTGTCGATCCGGACGGGCAGGTTAAAGTTGGGAGCGTGAGGAGCGCGGAACGGGAACAGATGTCGTTCGTGTCGTACAGAACGCAGTCGGCGCAGTACTTCGCGCAATACTGCCGACAGCCGACCGCGCCGGCGCTGAGAAATATGCGGAGGAACACCCAGGGCGCGCCATTATCGCCCGCCGGGCAGGTTTGATTATTCGTGCTATCAACTATGTTGGTAACTCTGCACCAACAATATGATCCGCTGTTAGAAGTGTCGGCTACTGGCGGATTTGTCGAATTGTTTGCACTGCATCTTGATTGACCGCTTATACTTCCAGTTCTGCCAAGTGCGTTTGTTATTGTAACAGTCCATGTGGCATCGGCGCTGGATGAGGCTACCATGTTGCATTCGGGGTTGCATGTAGTATTGCTATCGAGTATACTGGTGTTGCTTTTCCAGGGGTGGGAGGCTACAAACGCACATGGGGATGCGGCATGTGATGAAACAATTAATAATGAACAGTTAACAATGAACAATGCAATCAGTAAAATTTTTTTCATGGTGTATCCTTTTTTATTGTTTCGGCGCCTGCCCCTGGAACAGGGGCGGGAAAGAGTTGGCTTGCGAGCATAGCGAGTTAGCAACTCTCGGGTGGGGTTAATCAATAGTTAACAGTTAACAAGTAACAGTTATTAACCCCTACCAAGAAAATCTAACGAACGAAGTTCGTAAGATTTTCTATCCTTCCCCTGTTCCAGGGGAAGGGGAGCTCCCCCTCGGCGCCTGCGGCGCCACTCCCCCTCAAGGAGGGGGAGACAAAACAAAAACCGCCAAGAATTGGCGGTCGGGGAGTTAGAAAAATCATAAGAAAAAATGATCCCATCGGCCTTCAATATATAACCGACAGCTCCCCGACCTGTGTCGGGGTTAGGGCAATAAAAAATGCGCGTTTCCGCGCGAAAATATATTGCCTTTGCGGATTCATATGCGGATACATTCCGCATCGTTTTCTTATGGGCTTTTCTAAGGCCCCGAAGCCACATCCCTGTGGATTCGGGGTATATTATAATGAAATGCCTAAGAAAAGCAAGGAGAAGTTAACAGTTAACAATGAATGTCGCGGGGCCTTGCCCCGCGTGCTTATCACTGGATACCGCGATCATCCGTCTTCGCTTCGCTACGCCGCGAACCGTCGCGGGATGACAAAAGTGTCAGATTTTGATTAATAATTAATAATTTATAATTGATAATTATGGTTTTTTTAGGGTGCGTTTTATGGTATAATATAGTCATAGAATGTTAGGAAAAATGTCCGTAAAGGTCAAGATTTTCGCACCTTTGGCGCTGTCGGCGTTGCTTTGTTTCGCGCCGGCTTTCGCCGTCGTCCCATATCAGCCCTATAACGTTCAGTCCGCGGCCGCCGGCGGTCAGCGATACGGCGCTCCTTCCCCTGCGCCCGCCCCCGCGGTTTACAATCCGCAATATATTCAAGTCAATCAAATCGCCCGGATGCCCCAGGCCGCCCCCGTCGGGCGCATAACCGGGGGGCTTCCAAAGGTGGGCAACGCCTATGTCAACGCCGGGCGCAAGTATTATCAGCCCGAGGGTTTCGACCGCCTGGCCGACAGCGGCCTATACATCGGGCTGTCGGTCGGTTATACGTATTCC
>JAISSM010000025.1 GCA_031273075.1 Rickettsiales bacterium | reverse complement strand
ACTAGACCAACTATGCGACGTCTCCAAAAAACCGTGATTATTTATTCGTCATCAGACAAAGGCTCTTCCCCGTCCAATTCGTCCGATTCGCCGTCATCCGCGCCTTCATCGGGCAGGGCCGTTTCGACTTCAACCGCCTCTTCGTCCGCAACTTCTTCCCCGGCGTCGGCCCCATCCGACGAATCAAGCTCTTCCTCTATTCTCGCCGCGCCCGACAATTCCTCGTCCAGCGCCTTCAATTCCTTCAGATCCGGCGTTTCGGCGTTGGATTCAAGCGTTTGCGCGTCTTCGTCCGCGACAGGCATTTTCTTATACGACTGGATAAACTCCCTCTTAAGGTCGTCGACGTTCAACTGTCCGCTTGCAATTTCCCTTAACGCCGTCACCGTCGCCTTGTCCCTCGGGTGTACCGTGATCACGGGGGCTTCGCCGCCGTTAAGGTCGCGCACCCTCTGGGACGCCAACATCCCAAGTTCATATTTATTATCCACATACGGCAGGACGTCGGAAATCGTGATACGCGCCATGGTTCACCCCTTGTTTTCGTTGCAATTTTTTTTGTGCGCGCCTATAATAACCCGGCAAATATGAAAAATCAAGGAATAAAAATCATATCCATGGGGTGCCGGCTGAACACGCTCGAGTCCGAAAAGATCCGCGACATGCTTTATCGGGGCGGCATCATGCGCGCCGTCATCATCAACAGCTGCGCCGTAACGAACGAGGCCCTTCGCCAATCGCGCCAGCAATTTCACAAAGCCATTCGCGAAAATCCCGACGTTCCGGTTTTCATAACCGGCTGCGGCGCCACGCTTTGCCCGGATGATTTCATCGGCGCCAACGTTCGCGTCATTCCAAACAAGGACAAATTCGATCCATCCGCATATGGTTTGGAAAATGCATCGGATGCGGCGCCGGTCGCGCGTTTCGAAAAAATGCAAAAGAAGGGATTCGTTCAAATCTCCGACGGATGCGACCGGCGCTGTACGTACTGCATAGTGTCCAAACTTCGCGGAAAAGCGGCGCACTTCCCATACGAACGGGTTTTTATTGCCGCGCGCGCCCTGATAGAAAACGGTTATGAAGAGATCATTTTGACGGGCGTCAACATTGCGGACTGGACGGACGGGCGGGGCAACGGTTTGGCGCATCTGTGCGCGCGGCTTCTTCGCGATCTGCCGGATATGAAACGTTTGTCGCTGTCGTCCCTGGACCCGGCGGCGGACATCGAAAGTCTTATCGGTCTTATGCAAACCGATGCGCGCATGGCTTCGCATCTGCATTTGTCTGTGCAGAGCGGGTGCGACCGGATTCTTGCGAAAATGGGGCGGCGGCACAATGCGGCGCGGATCAAAGGCATTATGGAGGCCGCGAAAGGAGTGACTTTTTCATGGGATATAATTTGCGGATTTCCCGGCGAGACAGAGGCGGAATTCAACGAGACTTTGGAATTGGCGCGGCAATTAAAGCCCCTGAAAATCCACGCGTTCCCGTTTTCCGCACGCCCAGGCACGCCGGCCGCGGCAATGCCGGGGCGGGTCGCGCGGGCGATTGCCAAACAGAGAGTGAAAAAATTAGCAGATAGCAGGTAGCAGGTAGCAAATAATGATAATTACGCGCCGCTTCGCGGCGCGACAATAATTGCTAATTGCTATCTGCTAATTGCTAACTTCTATGACGACGACCGCGGCGCTGTATTCGCCCTGATCGGTAAGCGAAAGGTGTATATGCGGCGTTCCGTTTTGCGTTTTCATCTTGAACGCAGCCTTCGCCCCGCCCGCAAGGATTATTTCCGGACGGCCCAATTCCTCGCGCGAGACGGACACATCTGAAAACTGGATGTCGTCGCCGAACCCCGTTCCCAACGCCTTCAAAAACGCCTCTCTAGCGGCCCAGCAATTCGCAAGGTGTTTTTCGCCGCCCGCGGGCTGCAAGGCCGCGTAGTCCAATTCCTTCTTTGTAAAAATCCGTGATTTTTTGAAAGGCGACCAATCCAAAAACCGCCCGCTTTCCACCAAGTCAATCCCCACGCCAAGAATCATACTTCACTCCGATGGCATTATCATTGTTCAATACGCCGATTCGGTCAAGAAAAAAATCCCGCGCAAGCGGGATTTTTTTAATGAAGAATTAAGAATTAAGAATTAAGAATGAAGAAAGAAATAATTATTATACTTTTCTTTTTTGTCATATTTATATACAATGGCGCCGAAATGACAACCAAGTCGTCCATGGGCGGAATGTTTTTGCGGATCCTGTGCCTTCTCGTTCCAAGCAAGCGGGCGCGGCACGTCATTCGCGTCGGCTGTTTCGTTCACGGAAGTCTTTTTAATTTTTTACGCGCCGCCCTCCGTATTCGCGCCGGTCTTGAAAATCGGCCGGAAAAATTCCCCTTCTTCCTTTCCGCCGTCTGCATAATAAAAAACGAGGCGCGGCACATCAAAGAGTGGCTTGATTTCCACATAAAAATCGGCGTGGAAAAGTTTTACATTTACGACAACGATTCCGACGACGATATAAAAACCGTTCTTTCCCCCTATGTAAAGTCCGGCGTCGTAGACCTTACTCCATTCCCGGGCAAGGGGCGGCAGGTTCTCGCATACGCCGACTGCGTCGACAGGCACCGGGCGGATACAAAGTGGCTTGCCATAATAGACGCGGACGAATTCATAGCGCCGCGATCGGGCGACGGCGTTCGAAAAGTCTTGGAATCGCTTCCCGACGACGCGGCCCAATTATGCATGCTTTGGAGGAATTTCGGCACGAGCGGGCTTGAAAAATCCCCGGAAAGCATTCTTAGGGGAAATTTATACCGCGCCGCCGAAGCCGACGCCGGGCAGGGCAAGTCAATCATAAAGCCGTGGAACTGCGTCGCGCCCATAGTGCACGATCACATAACGTTCGGCCCCGCGGTCGACACAAGCGGGAAAAGAGTTTCGCTTAGCGGCACCATCGGCATTTTTCAGAATATCGCGACCGATAAAATCGTCGTCAATCATTACTGGGTGAAATCAAGGGAGGATTTCGTCGGAAAGTGGACGCGCGGCAACGCCTTTGCGCGCCACGAAGACGCCCGCACCGTCGTAGATTGGGCGGAATTCGAGAAGCGCGACCGCAACGAAGTGTTCGACGACGCGATACTTAAGTTGCTTGACTTTTAGTAGCCGATGGGCTACAATGGGGAAACCGGGATAAAATATGATCGTCAATCAGACGGAAATCTTTCAAAAATGGTTTGCCAAAATCCGCGATGAAATTGCAAAGGCCGCCGTTTT
>JAISSM010000050.1 GCA_031273075.1 Rickettsiales bacterium | reverse complement strand
GGTCGACAAAAACAAATCGCCCGTGCCGCAAAGCCCGATGAACGTGCGCAATTTCGCCCCGATTTTAACGCCGATATCCGCAACCTCGCCCCACGCGCGCGCGACCATCATGGCCTTTTCGTTTTCGCCCTTCTTCACGCTGTAAAATCCGGCGCCGAGCGCGACCGCGTTTTTGCCGATTCCGCAAATTTCGGCCCCCACGATATCAGTCGTTTCCTCCAAATAAAATTCGGCGAAAACCTTGCGCCCGATTTTGCGCACACGCAAAGGCCCGGCAAGCGTGCTTCCGGTCGGAACCCCTTTGACCACTTCGCCCGCGAATTGCGGCCCCGACAGCACCCCGGTCTTGCCCTTGGATTCGGGCAATTCCTCGTCCAGAATCTCGGACATGAATTTATGCGTGCGCGGTTCTATCCCCTTTGTGCCGACTATGACGGGCTGACCGTAGTAAAACCGCCGCGCTTTCCTTACGGCCGTGCGGAAATATCTTGCCGGAACGGCGACGACCCACAAATCCGAATCCTTGAAATCGTATTTTTGATCGACCTTGTGCCCCGCCCTTTCGATCAGCGCGGCAAGCGCGTTTCCCCATTGGCCGTTCCCGATTATGCTTACTTTCATATCGCGGCCTTTATGGTGTTTTCTATTAAACATACGACGGTCATGGGCCCGACGCCGCCCGGAACGGGAGTATATGCGGACGCCGCCGCAAAGCAATCCTTGCGAACGTCGCCGATCGTCCCCGCGTCTATTATTATCGCGCCGTCTTTGACAAAGTCCGGCGTTATCATGCCGTCTTTGCCCGTGGCGGCGACCAGAATATCGGCCCGGCGCGTGAACGACGCCAAATCCTTCGTTTTGGAGTGGCACATTATGACGGTGGCGTTGTGATCCAAAAGCATCTTTGCGGCGGGCTTGCCGACGATCTCGGACCGGCCGACGACCGCGGCGACCTTGCCGTCCAAATCAAAGCCGGCGCCGAATAAATAATGTTCCAATAATTTTTCTATGCCGCGAACGGTGGCCGGCATAAATTCGCCTGCCGGATTAAGGCCGTCGACGTCTTTTTTCGCGTCTATGGCCCGGCACACACGCGCTTGGTTTATATGCTTCGGAAGCGGAAGCTGGATCATAACGCCGTGAACCTTCGCATCCGCGTTAAGACCATGGATCGCTTTCAATAACTCGTCTTCGGAAATGTCGTTGGAAAGCGCGATTATATCGCACTTGATCCCGACTTCAAGCGCGCGCTTTTGCTTTGCGTTCACATACTTGACGCTTGCGAAATCATCGCCGACAAGAACGACCGCCAAACGGATATCGCGCCCGACCGCCCGCGCTTTCAGTTCGCCCGCCAATTGTTCCGCCAAAGATTTACCGTCCAAAATCATACCCGGACAAGGTATCAAATTTACCTTCGAAAGTCAATATAACCACTTCTCGACTTTATGCGCTAAATTTGATATAATTCCATGCGGAGACGGGAATGAATATCCGAAAAATTTTTTATGTGATCCTTGCGGCCGCAATATTGTCGCCGACTTCTTCCGCGGCGGACCCCAAAAATGACTTGAATGCGGCCAGGGCAAGGGCGCAAAAAGCGGCGGAGGAACTTGATAAAGATATAGATATGGACGAGGCGCAAAAATATTCGCGAAAGGAATCCGGGGCGAATGACAATCCTGTTTCAAGGCCCGTGATGGATCAAGCGAACGACGCGGTAAACAGGATGGAGGCCGCGACGCCAAAACCGACCCCCTCGTGCGGAAGTTCTGAAACATACAGCGACATAAAGAAAAAATGCGTCGCCACTTCATCCGCCCCGTGCGATCCGGGCGAGGAAGTCAAAACTGACTCCGGCGGTAGATATTGCACAAAGAAATCATCGCCCGCCGCTAGAACCGAACCGGACGCGGCCGACGAAAAACCGGCCGATAATGCCGCTTCGCCGTCCGCCGCGAATGCGGATGATAACGAAGTTGCGGTCCCTGTAAATTGTTCCGGTCACGCCGACGCCAAAACCGAAGAGGATTGCTTTCTTAAAAAGACAGATGAATTGATCAACGAGTTCCAAAAACAGGTCCTTGTACTGAAAAAATAATCAAAAAATCATTAGAACGGCACAGATGCCGCGGTGGGGCGTCATTCCCGCTGTCATCCCCGCGGAGGCGGGGACGGGAACGCCTTTCCTGTTTGCAAAGCAAACAAGGTGTGTTTCATAGAAACACACCCCACCCGCGGCAATCATTGTTAATTGCCTGCCACCCGAAGCCCCTGTCACCCGTAGTTTTAACGAAGGGTGATCGGCGAAGGGTGGTTCATTGTTAATTGTTAACTACAACAAATCCAACACCCTCTCTTTCCCCGCTCCGATAATAAACCCCGCCAACTTCGGCCCCTTGTCGCGACTGATCAACAGTTGATACAAAACGCGATACGCGTCCGCGGGAACAAGGCCCCTCGATTCTATCAAACTTCCGATGCGGTTGTGCAAAGCGCGCTCGTCGGTAAAATCGTCGGATGAAATCGCCGCGCGAATGTCGGCGACGAACGCTTTTTCAATATCGCTTAACGGAACGTCGCCGCGTTTCTTCGCGTTAAGCGCGAATTTGAAATCGTCCGACGCAAAGTTCGAAAGCCAGAACAGGGCGCGCTCCGCGCGGTCGCGATACCGCCGCTCGTCGACGTCGCTCTTGATTTGCCCGGCCCAGAAACCGCGCGCCTTTTCCGCGTCCATTTCGTTTATCTGCAGGATTGTGCACAGGTGCCGGAACGCGGGCTGAAGCGGCATCGCGTCGGATATCCGTCCGTCGGAATTTATTTGCGACAATTCGTAAACCCGTCGCCACGCGGCGCGCTTTTCATCGTTGTCGCCTTCGATGCCGTAAACGACGCGCTCCATCATGTCGAAATTTTCATAGTTTTTTATAACGTCGATGTCGAACGCCATGTTGAACGGCGCGTCCGGCTTGTACGACGCGAAGAACCAGCGAACCATTTCCGGCGTGTAGACTTCGAGGACGCTTTCGACGGAAAACCCGTTGCCGACGCTGGACGACATTTTTTTCTTTTCGCCTTTGGGAAGAACGAAAGCGTACTTCGCATAGACGGGGGCGGCGCCTTCGAATATTTCCTTGGAAATCATCTTGCTTGTGTCGAACGACCCGCCGGCTGAGGAATGATCGGTCCCGCCCGGCTCGAAATCCACGCCTTCGAACGCCCACCGCATGGGCCAGTCGATCCGCCACGGAAGTTTCAGGCGCCGCGACTCGCGAAGGTTTAATGTTTCTTTATGCCCGCATAACTTGCATTCGTAATCGACGGTTTTTTTTGCGGAATCATAGTTGGAAAAAACCACGCGGTCGCGGTTGCACGCGGCGCAGTACGTCTCGATTGGATGCCAGTTTTCGGCAATCTCGCCCGTCTTGAATTGCTGGAGAATACTTTTGATTTTCTCGCGATTGTCCATGATCTTTATTATAAGATCGTTGTAAACGCCGCTTCGATACATCTTGCTTTGACAAATGAATTCGATGTTGTTGATGCCCAGAACGGGCGCGATTTTTTCAAGAGTGACTTCGTTGTGCCGCGCGTATGAATCTTCGGTCCCGTAAACGTCGGGAATATCGACGATCGGCTGATACAGGAAAGTTTTAAGCTTTTCTTGATCGGGCATGTCGGAAGGAACTTTGCGAAAAGTGTCATAGTCGTCCCACGAGTAAATGAAGCGGACTTTCTTACCCATGCGGATAAGGGCGCGCGAAACCAACTCGGTGGTTATTATTTCGCGGAATTTGCCGATGTGAATGGTTCCGGAGGGGGTGATACCGCTGGCGACGACGTAAAGTTCCTTGTCGCCGCGTTCCTCGACGATGCGTCTTGCTATCAAATCCGCCCAGTGCAAAGCTTCAACCATAATGCCCAATATAACCACACTCCCCCTTCATTGTCAAACAAACAGAACCAAGTTCCCCTCTTTGGAGGGGTGGCCCGAAGGGCCGGGGTGGTCTTGTCTCCCCCTCCTTTCGGGGAGTACTGTCTCCCCCTCCTTGAGGGGGAGTGGCGGCTTCGCCGCCGAGGGGGAGCTCATTATTAACTGTTGACTGTGGACTGTTGACTGTGGCCTAAAAAACGCGCTTGCGCGCGTTTTTTCATGCCGCCATCTGCTTTTTGACAGTTCGGTAAAGTTTGCGAATTTCGTCGATGCTGACGGTTGTGCCGTCTTTCTTTTCCGCGAACCAGTAATCCCACCCGTTATAGGACGCGACGTTCTGAATACGCGCGGCCATTACGTGAATCGACGCCCGGCCCAATAAGGTGTGGGCAAGCAAACCGTCGTGCGTTATCATAACCCGGTCGCCGCGCTTGCCGACAAGGGTCTGCCCGACGTCCAAAAGCCCGCCGGAAATCAATTCCATGAACGCGATTCGTTCTTCCTCGCGCTTCGGCTTGGCGACTTCGATCTTGGACAGGTCGACCGGAACGACGCTTTTGATTCGCTCACGCGCGGCGGCGACATAGCTTTCGTCCTGTTCTATGCCGATGAATTTTCGCGAAAGTTCCTTGGCGGCGGCGCCGGTCGTCCCGCTTCCGAAGAAGGGATCGAGAATGATCTCGCCGGCCTTGGTGCTGGCCAAAATGACGCGCCGCAAAAGTTCCAGGGGCTTTTGCGTGCTGTGCAAAGACTTGCCGTTTGCGTCTTTAAGACGTTCCGCGCCGAGACAAATATCGATCTGCCAGTCGGACCGCATTTGCTTGCCGTTGTTGTATTGCTTCATGGTCTCATAGTTGAACGTGTATTTTCCGGTCTTGCGCGGCGTGGCCCAAATCATAGTCTCGTGAGCATTGGCGAATCGCGTGCCTTTGAAATTCGGCATGGGATTTGTTTTTACCCAAATTATATCGTTCAGAACCCAGAATCCGGCGTCTTGAAGAATCGCGCCGATGCGGAAAATGTTGTGATAGGTGCCGATGGCCCATAAAACGCCGTCGGGTTTCAAGAGCCTTTTACACTCCGAAACCCACTTTTTTGTAAACTCGTCGTACTCTTCGGCAGAGCCGAAATTGTCCCATGGGTCGCGTACGGCGCGTGCGGCGGAATGATCGTCGGCGCGGTAAAGAACTTTTGGGCCCAGTTGCAGATTATAGGGCGGATCGGCGAAAATCGCGTCGATACGACCACCCGGAATGCGCGGCATGACGTCGAGACAGTCGCCCGCGAAAACTTTTCCGACAAATTCCCTCACAAGGATTATTTTACCATAAAACGGACCCATTTCCTCGCGCCGCAAAGCAAATTTTATAAAATAAAATCCTTGATTTTTTTATTTTTTTACTTTTCCCCTCTCCGCATTTGTCTCCCCCTCCTTGAGGGGGAGTGCCGCCTTTGGCGGCGAGGGGGAGCTAGTTCCCCTCTATGGAGGGGTGGCGCGAAGCGCCGGGGTGGTCATTGTTAATTGTTAAGGTTGACTATCGCCTTTATTTTGTCTAGAATCAACCTTGAATTCGGGAGGCAGAGGGTCAACGAAAGGAAAAAGATATGTCTGACAGCTCATCAACTCACGCTTTTGCGCGCGCCGACGAAAGGGCGGCCGAAATAAATTCCCGCCTTGTGCTTGGATTGGATTTGGACGATAAAAGTTGGAAGGAAATATCCGAAGGGACGCAGTATGAAAACAAGGTTCACGGCCGGTACGAATACTGCATGGATTTGATTCAAAAGCTGCATACGCACATTGTGGGGATAAAACCCAATCTGGCGTTTTGGGAAGGGAAATGGAACAACGACGCGAAGCGCGCAGAGCTTGGCATGATAATGCATGACACGGCGAAATATTATCCCGAACTTGTTCGCATTCTGGACGTAAAGCGCGGCGATGTCGTCGATACGCAGACGGCGTGGGGCGAATCGGATTTAAGCTATGAACCCGATATTGTCACGATTCAGGGGCATATGGGACCGGTCTCGACGATAGAGCCGTTTCTTAAATTGCATCCCGATATGGGATTGATCGTTGTGGCCGCGTCTTCAAACAAGGACGGCATGGCAAGCCAGGGTCGGTATGCCGGGGGCATCCGCAATTATCAGTGGACGGTGTTGGATTCTCTGGCGGTGAATCAGGAACAAATCGGATTCGTAGTCGGCGGCACTCTGCCGGAGGAAGTCGGGCAAAATATCCGCGCGGCGGTTAAAGAATACGGATTGAAACAGCCGTTGTTTTTAAGACCGGGATTGGGCAAACAGGGCGGCAAGCCGGACGGCGACCCGCGGTCGCTGTGGCCGATTTCAAGCGGATTCACAAATCCGAAATATTTGAACGGCCGGACGCCGGAACAGGCGGCGATCGAATGGAAGGGCGCGCTGAACGCGGTCGCGCCGTATGGGATAAAATCGATGTCCGAACAGCTTGTCGACGGCCTTGTTGAAAACGACTTAATATGGATCGCGAACAGCGCGGACGAAACGACGTGGCGCAAACTGGCCGCGGGCGGAGTTTCGCCGATCTTCTTCCAGATAAGGGATCTTTTGTCGTTTGATAAATATGAAAAAATGGCCGCGCACCTTATCGCCAAGAGGGTCAAAGACGCGGGATTGAATCCGGACGGCGTCGCGGGCGTGGCCTACGGCGCGTTGGATATTGCGACTGTTGTCGGCGATTGCCTTGAAAAACCGCGCGCGATATTCCGCAAGGAAGGAATTGACGAGGAGCTTTTGGAAAAACTGTGCGACAGGCTTTGCGGGGAAAGATTGGCCGGGAATATAAAAATCAGCCTTTCGTCCTTCGAAAAGATGCTTGAAGCGTTGCAGGACGAAGCGCGGAAAAACCGAAGGAACAAGGACAGCCTGGTAGGCAAAATAATTTCCGGCAAAAATTATTTGGTTATAGAGGACGTGGCGACGACCGGGAAATCGATGAATAAAGAGCTTATTACCAATATCCGCGAACGCGAAGGCGTCGTCACCGACGCGATTGTTTTGATCAACAGAAAACAGGGCGCGGACCAATTGCTGATGGACAACGGGGTCAGATTGCATTATGTTATAACGCAGAACGAAGCGGCGGAAAAGATAGACTTGACCCATCCCGGCCGCCCGATAGTGATGAAATACCTGTCCGAAAACACCAAATAAAAAATCCGATATGTTCTATCGCAACATAGGTGGGGCGGGTTTTTATAAAACCCGCCTTTCCTGTTTGCAAGGCAAACAGGAAACGATTGTTTGTTTCACAAACAAGGTGTGTTTCATAGAAACACACCCCACCAGTGCCCCATCCATTCTTCATTCTTAATTCTTCATTCTTCATTGTAAAAAATCCCGCTTTCGCGGGATTTTTTACGGATTCGTAAGCCGAAGTTCTATGCGCCGGTTTTTTTCAAGATCCTTGGCCGTCCGACCTTCGACGATCGGGGAGGTGTCGCCGAATCCGGCCGGAACTAAACGCCGCCCCGGAACGCCGTTCTTTTCAAATTCGCGAACGACCTCTTTCGCGCGCAGGATCGACAGCTCCAAATTGGTCTTGTAATGCACCGCGTCTTTTCGAACGGGAAGCCGGTCGGTGTGGCCGTCCACGCGGATGACCCATCCGACGTTGGTCGGAATTTTCGATTCAAGGTTTTTTATCACGCCGGAAATTTTGTGAATCTGACGCTTGCCTTCCGCGGATAATCCGAACCCGCCGACCGGGAACAGAATGTCGCTGGAAATCACAAAGCGGTCGGTGGACACGTCCACGCCGCCCATGCCGCCGACGGCGTCGCGCACTTCGCCGATAAATTGCGATTGATACTTGCGCAACTCCGAAACCCGGTCCGCGAGCGCTTTGTTAAGCCGGTCGGACAAAGCGGCGAATTCGGCGTCCGAAACCTGGCGGTGTTGTTCCGCGGCGTTAAGCGCGGCGTCCATGCGCTCCACTTCCGATTGAAGGGCCGCGGCGCGGGCGATGGCGGCTTCCTCCTGGGCGCGAAGGGATTTGACCGACCGCTCCAGATTATCGCGGTCCGATTGCACGTTGTATAATTTTTTCTCGTACGCGGCGACCATTTCAAGCTGCTCTTGCGTAAGTTTTTCGCGCGTGCCGTCAAGGGCGACCAATTCGTCGCGCGCGCGAATCAGTAAATCGCGCGCCTCGCGTTCGGTCTCGCGAAGCCGCCCGATCTCTTCGACCTGCTCTGCGGAAATTTTGCGAAGCTCCGAGATCCTCTCCGCGCTGATGGCGCTGCGCTTGTTGAAAACGCTCGTGGTGGTCCACAGAAACACGAACACGATCAAAAGGAATATCAGGATCACGACCAGATTGGAAAACAGATCGACGAACGACGGCCACGAATTTATTTTCTCTCTCACTTTCATTTTTTACCCTCCTTTTTTGGATATTGTATTTTCAAGCCTGTCGACCGCGTTGGCAAGTTCCGCGACGTCGGGCGACACGCGGACGCGCCCGGCCAAACCCTCTTCAAGTTCGCGGAACATCGCGTTCTGGGCCAATTGCGCTTGAAGCCCCAGGAACCCGACCAACAGGGAACCGCCCAACCCGAAGAACGAAGTCGAGAACGCGGTGCCGATCCCGCGAAGGGGTTCGGACAAACCGGCGCGAATCGCTTCGGACACGCCGTCGTCCTCGAACGATAAATTGTTCAATAATTCCGCGAACCCGCCGGTCGTGTGCAAAAGCCCCCAGAACGTCCCGAGAAGCCCCAGGAATATAAGAACGTTCGTGACATAGCGGACGGATTCGCGCTGATCCTCGAAACGGCTCATTATAAGGTCAAGGAAATTGTTCAATGTCTGGGCGGAAATGAACGCGCTCCCGGACAGACGAACGCGGTTAAGCATGATGGCGATCGGACGCAGAACGACGGGCGGATAGTCGTCGGGCGAACGCAGATGATTGTTGAAATACCGTTGCATCCACCGGTACTCGGGAAGCAGGCTGAAAATCTGAATGAAACATAGAAGGATGCCGAAAATAGTGATGCCGATAATGGCGCCGTTCATGTAAAGATTGGTAAGGGCGAAACGAAGGAAGTCGGCGCGCACGCAGGCGACGCCGAAAGAAACGACGGCGACGAATAACGCCATGCGGTCAAGATTCTTGTGAAAAGCGCTTGCCAAACGAGTTTCTCCTATCGGATAAGTTTAGCAACTCGCGCCCCCGCCGGTCAAGCCGCAAAAGTTCCCCTCTATGGAGGGGTGGCCGCGGCGGAGCGAAGCGGAGACGGGCCGGGGTGGTTCGTCATCCCCACGCCCCCTTTGTCATCCCGCGTTCCCTCCTTTGTCACCCCGTGGCTTGACCACGGGGTCCAGGTAATAAGGTGGGGCGGGTTTTTATAAAACCCGCCTTTCCTGTTTGCAAAGCAAACAGGAAACGTCATTGCGAGCGAAGCGAAGCAATCCATTTTCCTTTACCATCCCACGCGCACCATTTGATTCAATCGTGCCCAAAAGGCGCAATTTTGCTTGGATTTCCTAGGCGTTGGCGAGTTCGATTTTTTACTTTTAGAGGTGAGCGTTTTTCATTGTTAATTGAACTCTTTGTTAGATTTTCAAGCATTTCAAGCTTTCCCATAATTTTTACTAATATCCTATATCTGCCGGACTATTTGGCCATTTTTTATTTGATTTACTTCAGATACGTTATATAATTCGTTAAACAAAAGAGATGTATTTATGAAGAAAGTTGTTATTTCTATGGCCATATTGTTCTCCGCTCCGGCGTTCGCCGATTATTCCCCGCATTTCTTTTTAGGCGGTAATTTAGGATTTGATATTGAAGTGTATGATGACCCGTTTGAAGAAAAATATGCTCCGGGCGGTCACCTCAAGTTTGGCACCGAGGCCGGCGTAAAATTTGGAGGCAATGATAATATTTATAACATAGGCATCGCCGCTTTCGTGGATAAAAGTTTTTCCGCAAGCACCGATAAAAACACCGCCCAAGAATATGCGAACGAAATAGTGGAAGTTGCGGGGGGCACCGGATATTGCAAAGTTTATAATTGTTCCAATATTTTGAATGCAGACCTTGCTTCTGAAAATACAATGTATGGGATAATTGTGGATAATTATATACGCTTTGGTATCGCGGAATACGAGAGTGGAATTACCCATTATCCGTATCTTGTTTTAGGACTGGGCTATGCAAATGTCATTCACAAAACGGAGATACAATTTTCCAAAGCCTTGAATTACAAAGCATCGAATAAAGAAACAAAAGGCGCGCCCGTGTTCAGATTCGGTTTCGCGCTTAATTTCAATGATAATTTTGGCGCAAATGCCGGAATGAGATTTTTCATATTCGAAAACGCGACATTTACTAATTTCGACGTCGGGATGAAATATACATTCTGATCTGTTTTGATAAAGTGATAAATGCTTCGGGATTATTAGTTCGACAATCAAAGTCCCGCACTCTTTGTCATTCCCGCGCAGGCGGGAATAGGGTCTATTTGTCATCCCGCGGCGGGGGTCTGCGACCCCGACCGCGGGATCCAGGTAATAAGTACGCGGGGCAACGCCCCGCGACAATAACTGTTAACTGTTAATTGTTAACTGTTAATCCACCTTCGTGTACTCGCAAAACCCTTCATTCGTATCGCAATGCGCGATCGTGCCTTCGCTTATGAAGTGCCCGCGGGGATGCGCGCACGCCGGGCAAACCTCCGGCGCCTCCGTCCCGATGTGCCAGTTGCCGCAGTTGGTGCAGCGCCACATGACTGCGTTCGGCTGTTTGAATAGAGTATCCTTTTCGATCGCGTCGATCAGGGCGCGGAACCGCGCCTCGTGATACCGCTCCGCGAGTCCGATGTTTTTCAAAGTTTCGGCGATGGCGTCAAGCCCCTCGCTTGCGGCGATTTGCGCGAACTTGGGATACATGACGGTGTTCTCTTCATGCTCTCCGAACGCGGCGGCCGACAGATTTTCCAGGGTCGTCCCGATCTTGCCGGCGGGGAAAGCGGCGGCGATTTCCAAATCTCCGCCCTCGAGGAATTTGAACAAACGATGCGCGTGCTCTTTTTCCTGATCCGCGGTTTCGGAAAATATTTTTCCGATCGCGTTGAACCCGTCCTTGTTCGCCTGCCCTGCGAAAAACGTATAGCGGTTGCGCGCCTGGGATTCGCCCGCGAAAGCGGTCAGTATGTTTTTTTCGGTTTGTGTGCCTTTTAATACAGCCATTTTTTTCTCCTATGTTGTGTTGCAATCCTAACAAATAAGAATATAATTGCAAGCATGAATATTGACCTCGACGGTTACCTTTTGAAGGGCGGCGTGATTGCGTTTCCGACGGACACGGTCTGGGGCCTGGGGGCGCTGCCGCGATTTTCCAACGCGCTGTTCGAAATAAAACAAAGACCGAAGGACAAACATCTTATTATAATGTCGAACTCGCTGGAAAATCTTGGACCGTGGATGAAAGACTTTCCGGCAAAGGCGTTCGAGCTGGCGAAAAAATATTGGCCCGGCCCGCTGACCATTATAGGAAACGACGACCCGACGTTCGGCGCGGCGAGAGTTCCGAATCATGAAATCTTCCGAAATCTTTGCGAAGCGATCGACGGGCATTGCTTGGCGACGACCAGCGCGAATTTGTCGGGCATGCCGCCGCTGAACGACGCCGAAGCGATTCGGAAAACCTTTCCGAATATAATGGTGATCGACGGCGACGCTCCGAAAAAAGCAAAGCCGAGCACGATAGTTAAGGTCACGCAAAACGGAATTGAAATATTAAGGCGGGGATCGTGCATTTTGACATAATCACGATTTTTCCCGAAATGTTTCCCGGAACCTTGGGCGGCGGGGTGGTGGGGCGCGCGCTATCGAACGGCATATGGTCTTACAAAACGACGAACCCGCGCGACTTTGCGAAGGACAATCATAGGACGGTCGACGACGCGGCGTTCGGGGGCGCGGACGGACAAGTGATGATGGCGGATCCGATTTCCAAGGCGATCGATTCCATAAAAAAGCCGAACGCGAAAATCATATACTTTTCGCCGCGCGGGAAATTGTGGAACCAAAAAACGGCGCGCGAATATAAGACCGCGTCCGAATTCATCCTACTGTGCGGCCGGTACGAGGGGGTGGATCAGCGCGTCATAGACGAATACGAAATCGAAGAGATAAGCATCGGCGACTATATACTGTCCGGCGGGGAAATCGCGGCGCAGGTTTTTATTGACAGTCTGATAAGGCTGTGCGATAATGTCGTCCGCGGCGGACCCGATGCGACGGGAAATGAAAGCTTTGAAATCGGGGGGCTTGAATGGCCGCTGTATACGCGCCCCGACGAATGGCGCGGACGCAAAGTCCCGGACGTCTTGTTGTCCGGCCACCGCGGCGAAATAGAAAAATGGAAAAAAGAACGGTCGGACGCGATAACTATGGAACGGCGTCCGGACTTGTTGTTAAAGGAAAAAGGCAAAGACAATGGCGAACATAATAAATAAAATCGAGAAACAAGAGATAGGGAAATTGGCGAAAAGCGTTCCGGACTTCAAGGCCGGCGACACGCTGAAAGTGTATTGCAAAATCAAGGACGGCGACAAATTCCGGACCCAGCTGTTTGAGGGCGTGTGCATAGAGCGTTCCGGCGCGGGAACTTCGGCGGCGTTCACCGTACGGAAGGAATCGCACGGGGTGGGGGTGGAAAGGAAATTCCCGCTGTATTCGCCGGCGATAGAAAAAATCGAAAAAGTCCGCGTTGGAAAGGTCCGCCGCGCGAGATTGTTTTTCCTTCGCGCTCTGACCGGCAAGAAGGCCAGAATAGTCGAAGACCTCGGCAAGCAATAAATAATGAAGAATTAAGAATGAAGAATGAAGAAAGTTTTTCTGTCATTCCTGCCCTCCCCTTTGTCATTCCCGCGAAGGCGGGAATAGGGTCTATTTTGTCATACCGCGGCTTGACCGCGGTATCCAGGTTTATGTGCGCCGCTTTGCGGCGCGGCTTTATTTCTCTCTTCATTCTTCATTCTTCATTCTTAATTCTTATTTCATTCTTCATTGCCTCGTCGCATGCCGAGGTTCCGGAATCCGAATACATCGTGATGGAAACGGCGATAGTCCAGGCCATGAATAAGGCGGCCGGGAAAACGCAGACGCTTAAGATCCCGGTCGGCAAAACCGTGCGTTTCGACAAACTTGAAATCACGGTTGAGAAATGCCTGGGGACGGACGAATTTCTGCCGGAGAATTTTTATATGTTCGCGGTTTTGGCGAAAGGCGGGCGCGAAATATTTTCGGGCTGGATGATAAAGTCAGAGCCGGGATACAACCCGCTCCAGGACCCCGACAACGACTTATGGCTTGTAAGGTGCGAATAAAAATGAACAATGAACAATTAACAATATCGTCATTGCGGGCCTGCGAAGCGGGCGCGGCAATCCATTCTTTTTTGTCATACCGCGGCCCACATACACTATTGTCATACCGCGGCTTGACCGCGGTATCCAGGTTTATGTGCGCCGCTTCGCGGCGCGGCCTTATTTCTTTCTTCATTCTTCATTCTTCATTCTTCATTCTTCTTGTCTCCTGCGGCAAACCGGCGGAGCAGACATTGGGCGATTGGAAAAAATCGGCGGATTCGTCAAGGGACCGTTTTGTCGAAGCCTACTTTCCGAAGGATCCGAAGTTCATAAAAAAATGCATTACGAAAATGTCGGAATTGCCGAACACGGAAAAGGTCCGCGCGATGGACGCGGGGCAAAGCTGCCTTATGGGGTTGGAGCTTAAGGAAAGGAACGCCGCGGCCGCCAAAAAAAATGCGAACTAAAATCACCTGCCTTGGCATAGAATCATCATGCGACGAAACGGCGGCGGCGATCGTCGACTCTGAGAAGAACATAATCGCGCACACGATATACTCGCAAATTCCCGAACATCAAAAATGGGGGGGCGTGGTTCCGGAGTTGGCGGCGCGCGCGCATATCCTCGCGATCGACGGGGTCGTCGAAAAAACGTTGAACGACGCGAAAATGACCTTGAACGATTTGGATGTCATCGCGGCGACGGCGGGCCCGGGGCTGATCGGCGGCGTGATAGTCGGATGGGAATTTGCGACGGGCCTTGCGCAGGCGCTGGACAAACCCTTGGTTGCCGTGAACCATTTGGAGGGGCACGCGCTGGTTCCGCGGCTTTGCGACGAACTTGAATTTCCATATATGCTTTTGCTGGCGTCCGGCGGGCATACCCAGATACTGGTGGCGAAGGGCGTGGGGGATTACGACCTTATCGGCGAAACTTTGGACGACAGCGCCGGAGAGGCTTTCGACAAAGTTGCGAAAATGCTGGGGCTGGGATATCCCGGCGGCCCGATAGTGGAGAAAACCGCGATCGGGGGCGACCCGAAAGCGTTTGATTTTCCACGCCCGCTGTGCGACAAAAAGAATTCCGATTTTTCGTTCAGCGGCATAAAAACCGCCGCCCGAACGTTTCTCGAACGGCACGGCAAAAGTTCCCCTCCTTCGGAGGGGTGCCCCGAAGGGGCGGGGTGGTCTGTTCCGGATTTCTGCGCATCGTTTCAGCAATCTATAATCGACGTTATGATAAACCGCCTGACAAACGCGATAAACGAATCCCGAATCCCGAATCCCGAATCCCGAATCCCGAATCCCGAATCCCGAATCCCGACCCTGGTCGTGGCGGGCGGGGTGGCGGCGAATAAGGCGATACGCACCGCGCTCGAAAAATTGGCTGAAGATTTGAATATGAAATTTGCGGCGCCGCCGCTGAAACTCTGTACCGATAACGGCGCGATGATCGCATGGGCGGGGATAGAGAATTTCATAAAGGGGAACATTACGAAAGAGCCGTTTGCGCCGCGCCCCCGCTGGCCCCTGCAAGGAGGGGGAGCTTAAACACTTTGTCATCCCGCGGCTTGATCGCGGGATCCAGGTTTAGGTGGGGCGGGTTTTTATAAAACCCGCCTTTCCTGTTTGCAAAGCAAACAGGAAAGGCGAATCCCGAATCCCGAATCGCGAATCCCGATTTGCTACCTGCTACCTGCTAATTAATTGAAAGTATCCTCTTCATCGCGACTTCCGCCACGCCCTCATAGTTGAAGGCCGAGAACCGAACGAATCCTTCCCCGCATTCGCCGAATCCCGCGCCGGGCGTGACGACCACGTTGGCGGCGTTAAGCGCCAAATCGAAATAATCCCACGACGGCATCCCGTTCGGAACCTCGGCCCACACATAGGGCGAATCCACGCCGCCGTGAACGACATACCCTGCGTCGACAAGGGCGGCGCGGATGATCTTCGCGTTACTCTGATAAATCGCCCGAATACGCGCGCCCTCCTCGCGACCTTCTTTGGTGAAATACGCCTCGGCCATGCGCTGAACAAAGTACGGAACGCTGTTGAACTTGGTGGTCTGCCGGCGAAGCCACATTTTATTTAATGTCAATCCGCCAACGTCCTCCGCAACGCTTATATCTTTCGGAACGATTGTCCACGCGCAGCGCGTCCCGGTAAAGCCGGCCGTCTTGGACAGACTGCAGAATTCGACGGCGCAGCTTTTCGCGCCCTCGATTTCATAAATGCTGTGCGGAATGTCGGATGATTGAATGAACGATTCATAGGCCGCGTCGAACAGGATCAAAACTTTATTTTCATTCGCCCAATCGACGACCTTTTTAAGTTGGGCTTTCGTCGCGACGACTCCGGTCGGATTGTTTGGGAAACACAAATAAACGATGTCGACGCGTTCTTTCGGCATCTCGGGGAAAAATCCGTTTTCTGCGACGCACGGCATTTTTACGATCTTGCGTCCGGCCATTATGTTGGTGTCGTTATAGACGGGATAAACTGGATTTTGGATCGCGACTACATTGTCCGCGCCGAGAATATCGCCGAAATTACCACAGTCTTCCTTTGCGCCGTTGCTTACGAAAACCTCGTCCGCGTCGATTGCGACGCCGCGTTCGGAATAATATCTCGCGATGGCAATGCGAAGCCATTCATAACCCTGCTCCGGGCCGTATCCTTTGAACCCGCCGCTTTCAAGTTGTTCGCCGAGCGCCTTTTGTCCGGCCTCTACGCAAACCTTGGGAATGTATTGCGCGTCGCCGATGCCCATGCGGATCAGGTCTTTTTTCTTATCGGGATTTTTTTCGCCCCATTCCGAAACTTTTTTGGATATGGTCGGGAAGAGATAGCCCGGAACCAAAACGGACGGATCGTAATTTCTGTTAAGTTTCACCGGCATAAGAAACTCCTTTTCGACGATCCTACCAGTTTGCAAATGGATTTTCAATATGATAAAATCGGAGTATGAATCATGAATCGGGAAGAAGTTTGATAGAAATGCTTGGGGTGCTTTTGATCGCCGGATTGATTACGGCGGCGGGACTGCAAATGTTTCAGTCGGCAAGAACGAAACAGCAGAGATTCGTTGCGGAGCAGGAACTTTCGGACCTTGCCGAAAATGTGAAGATACTCTATTCGGGGCGCAAAAATTACGCGAACGTATCGAAAAATTTTTTGATAAAGGCGGGGGCGATCAAAACGGAGAAACTGGGCGCGTATGATTTTAGAATCCGATCGAACGACGACGGAAGAACTTTTTCGATAATATTCGACGGCTTGAACTTTGCCGATTGCGCGTATTTTGCGACGAAGAAATTCGATTGGGCTATTGCGGCGGCCGTCAATGGATCGATCGACAAACCGGCGTCCGCGTGCGCCGAATCAGCATTGAACAAAATCGAATTTATATCGAAATAAATTGCTACCTGCTGCTTGCTATCTGCTAATTAAATAACGCGGCCCCGCCGCGTTATTCATGCCGAAGCGCGTCCAAGGGATTCATTCGCGCGGCCTTGAACGCGGGCATGACGCCGCTTGCGATCCCGACGACAAGCGCGACGACGACGGACATGATCGGCGCCCATATCGACAGAGGGACGTTGAATTCGAGCACGAACCGGCCGATGATTTGGGCCAGCGCGACGCCGACGATAAGGCCGATCATTGATCCGATGAAAGATATGAGAACGGATTCCGATAAAAATTGCGTGACGATGTGTCGTTCTTTCGCGCCGATGGCCTTGCGTATGCCGATCTCGCGCGTGCGCTCCGCGACGGAGACCAGCATCATGTTCATGATTCCGATGGACCCGACCAACAACGACACGCTTGCGATCGCGATCAAAAGCATCTTCATAAATCCGGCGATGGTGTTCATGGTCTCCATCATCTGCTTCATGTCCATTATCTGAAAATCGTCCTCGGCGCCGTCTTTAAGTTTGTGCCGCTGGCGAAGCAATTGCGTTATTTGTTCCGTGACAAGACTGTTCTCCGCGTCGGGATACACTTTAAGGGAAACCATGGGGACGGAGTTCGGAAACTGCCCGCCTTGAATTCGTTTTTTCAAAGTGGTGACGGGAATTATGATCATGTCGTCCTGGCTTCCCATGGCGGAGTCGCCGCGCGCCTTGGTCACGCCCATGACGACGAACGGAGTGTTCCGAACGCGGATGATCTGCCCGACGGGATCGTCCGGAAGACCGAGTTGCGCGGAAATGTCGGGCCCGATCACGACGACTGTGGTCGCGTTACGAATGTCCGACATGGAAAAGAAACTTCCCTTCACGATTTCGATATTTTGAACGACGGTGTATTCGGGATAGGCGCCGATCATCTGGGTGCTCCAGTTCCGGTTGCCGTAAACGACCTGGGCGCCGGAGTTCTGAACCGGCGTCGCCGCCATGACGTCCGGGAGCCGCCCGATCGCGGCCGCGTCGTCGATGGTAAGGGTGTTGCGCCCGCCCTGGGTGCGAACGCCGCCGGCTTGCGCGGCGCCGGCGCGAACCATGATGGTGTTGGTGCCGAGTGAAGAGAATTGATCGTCGATTTGTTTCTGTACGGTCTCGCCGACGGCGACCATGATGACGACGGCCATGACGCCGATGATGATGCCTAGCACGGTCAAAAACGAGCGCACTTTGTTGCCGCTGATGGACAGCCAGGATTCTTTCAATATGTCGTCGAAGGTCATGCGGAGATTATACCATTTTACTTTAACTTATTCAATATTTCCAAAAGTTCTTTCATATAATTTTCCGCGGAAATACTTGCCGGAAGCTTCGTCGTGTCGCGCCTAAGCCGATATTTGACTTCGATTGCGCCGGCCGCCGAATTTTTTTCGGAAACGATAAGCCGGATCGGCGCGGCGATAAGATCCGCGTCCGCGAACTTTTCGCCCGCGCGCGCGTCGCGCGCGTCCAAAACCGCTTCGATTCCGGCCGCCGAAAGATCGGCGTATATTTTTTCCGCGAAGGCGTTTGCTTT
>JAISSM010000021.1 GCA_031273075.1 Rickettsiales bacterium | reverse complement strand
CTCTTGCCGGCGAATCCGTATTGTCCGGAAATGGAAACTTCGCTTTTGTCGCTTTGCAAGCGGAGCTTTTTCACGCTGAGACTTTTCTTCCGAAGCCCCGCCTCCAAAACTATGTTCGCGCGCGCGGTTCTCGGAAGGTCGAACCCTATGCTTTTCCCAAAAAGCGGAAGGTCGAGTATTCGGCCCTTGAGCGCGACGTCGGTCGGGATCTTATCCGCGTCAAGCGACAGATCCACCGTCATCGGAATGACGTCGCCCGCGATCGCAAGGCGTATCGGATAGGCCTTTCTTACCCCGTCGAATTTTGAAAACGACACGCTGAAGGGATATCTGGCCGCGCCTTTCGCTATGCTTCCCGCAAAGTCCATGGCGCCGGTCTTGCCTTGCAGGCTTAGTTTTATCCTGTCGGGCATCCATGATTCGACCGCGTCCTTCGATATGAAAAATATCTGCGGACGGTCCAGCTCCAACGACCCTATTCCGAAGTCCAAATCGATCGGGAATTCGGTTTCAACCAAAGCTTCGGGTATCCTTATCTCGCGCCGGCGCCTTATTTCGACCGACAGGTCCCCTTTGGAATTTTCCTCTATGTTCACCGTCGGACGCACAAGTTTCACCGACTGGATCGTCGGAGAATTCCGAAGCAAAGACACAAGGTTTATCTGGACCAGCATCTCCGGAATCGACACCGCGTATTTATGCTTCGCCCACGATTTTCCCTTAACCCTTATGTCTTTGATTTTTATGATCGGGCGAAGCGACAGTTTCCACGACATATCGCCCGCTATTTCGACCGGAAGCCCCGTGGAGTTTTCAAGCGCGCGGACGATGTTCGGTTTAAGCGAATTGACGTCAAGCTGATGCACCGCGACCGCGACCGCGACAAGCGCCCCCATAAAAAACACGAATATTATCCGCGTCCATATCCTTAAGGTCGTTCTTTTTCTTCTTCTCAGCACCATTTCAAAGACCCCCGGCCACGTCGACTTCGCACAATTCGGCGACCTGGCGCATCCATTCCGGAACGCTTATGCGCACGGTCAAAAGCTTTCCCGTTTTCGGATGGTTGAACGTGATCCTGTCGGCCACCAAATACAGGCGGTTCGGCGAAAGTATCGCCTTAAGTTTTCCGTCGAACCTGCGCCCCCCGTAAAGATCGTCGCCCACTATGGGGGATTTCAACACATTCGCCGAGTGGACGCGAAGCTGGTGCTTCCTTCCGGTATGCGGGCGAAACCGCACGAAAGTCAGGCTGTTTTTAAGGCCGCCCATGACTTTATAGCGCGTCACCGCCCTTTTGCCGTCCACCGGCGAATCTATCTCGCCCTCTTTCGGCGCGACGTTTCCGGCAAGCACCGCGATATATTCCTTTATCACTTCCTTGGTCTGAAACGAGCGCGAAAGCTTTTGCGCCGCCGCCTGATTTTTCGCGACCACCATTACGCCGGACGTTTCCATGTCAAGGCGATGGACCAAAAGAACGGTGTCGTTCGGAAACATCGCGGCCGCCATTTTGTCCAGGGATTTTTTTATCCCGCTTCCGCCCTGAACCGCAAGGCCGCCCGGCTTGTCGAACACGACTATGTCGTCGTCGTCGTGAACTATGCATTGGCGAAGCTTTTCCAGATCGGACATGGAAAACCCGCGTTCGGGGACGTCCGGCTTCGATTTCGCGTCCGGCCTGTTCTGCGCGATCGGCGGAACGCGCACCAAGTCGCCCGCCTTCAGAATATCGGACTCCGCGCATCTTTTGGAATTGACGCGTATCTCGCCGCTTCGGCAAAGTTTTCTCACAAGCATAAGGTTGGTCGACGGATAATGCCGGCCGAAGTACCTGTGAAGCCGGATACCGTCCTCTGTGGCCGAAACTTTGACTGGTGCGCTCATCCTTATCCGATCTTTATTTAATCTTTTTGAGATTTTTCGCGAATGTGACCGTATATTGGGCCGCGGATGCAAGGGACGCCAAAAGCGCGACCCATAATCCGCCTATTCCGCCGAACAACAAATAGTATGTAAGAAACTCGCTCTGCCAATCCGCATTCACCGCCCATACCCAAAGCAATATGGCGGCAAGCGATACAAACTGCGTCGCGGTTTTGATTTTTCCCATCGCGAATTTGTCTTTCGGAACGCCCATTTCCATTTTCCGGGTCCCCATGAATTCGCGCAGGCCCGACACGTAAAGCTCCCGCGATATCATGATCATCGACGGCGCCAAAACGGGCCATATTTGCAGGAACATCGTCACCATTACAAGCGTGTTGACTATCAGAAACTTATCGCCTATTTGATCAAGCACGCCCCCGAGCTTGGTTTGGGCCTTGAATTTCCGCGCCAAAAATCCGTCAAGCCAATCCGTCGCCGCGGCCAAGACGAACACCGCGAACGCCCAATCGAAATATTCCAAAAGCAGAAACGGAATTACGCCGAACGCGGCGGCGATTCTGAAACCCGACAAAATATTCACGAATACTTTCATTTTTTCCCACCTTTCGCTTTGTTTATCATAGCAGTTTTCACGGTCGATTGTAAAGACTGAAGTTGTCCCAGGAATTTGGCGGCCGCCTCGAAATCCTTATCTTTGGCCGCCGATTTCATTTTACCGGCAAGGTCGGAGGCGACGATCCTTATATGTCCGGCAAGGATGCTTCGCGCCATTTTGACCTGTTTCGCGTATCCGTCACCTTTGATACAGCACGGCGCGCTGCAGCGTCCCATTTGATGCAAAATGCACGGTCTTTTCCGCGCCGCCATGACCGTGTCCGCGCATGTGCGGATTTGACAAACTTTTTGAACCAGTTTTATCGTATCGCCAAGGTCCGACACGAATGGAAACGGGCCGTATTCGCGCCCGTACTTTTTATCCGCGCGCTTTCTCCGGATTCTGTAAAGGCGGGGATATTCGCCTTTCGACAGGGCAAGAAACGGATACGATTTGTCGTCCTTCAAAATCACGTTGTATTTCGGACGCTCTTTTTTGATAAGGGTTTGTTCCAGAATCAGCGCCGCGGCTTCCGTGTCCGTCGTGATCCATTCGACATGCGCGACAAGCCTTCGCATTATAACTTTCGGATACTCCAATTTTTCCGCGTCCGCGTACTGCCGAAGACGCTTTGACAAATCCTTCGCCTTGCCGACGTACAACAAGGATCCGTTCGCGTCGAACATCTTGTAAACGCCGGGTTTTTTCGGCGCGGACGAAATCATTTCACTAAACGACATTTTATGCTATAATAGCAAAAATAAAGGAAAAATCTATGAAAATCAAGAGTCCAGAGTCCGGAAGATCCATGATAGAAATGCTGGGCGTTCTGGCGGTCATGGGGGTTTTGACGGTCGCCGCGTTCGAGATGATAGGCCTTGCGTTAAGGTCGCAAAAAAGAACCAGAGTAATGGACGAAGTCGCCGTCATCGCCGCGGACGTCCGCGGGCTGTTCGGCCAATACGACGATTTCTCCGCCGTCGACAACAACACGACTTTCGCCGCGATCGGGATAAGCAATAAAAATCCCTATGGCGGGCGGTACGAACTTGCGGCCGCGTCGGCCGACAAAAGACAGTTCACGGTATCCATAACGGGGCTCGGCGCGTCCGACTGCGAATACTTCAAAACCAAAGCGTGGTCCGATTCCGCCGGATTTCGCGCATCCAACGGACGGCAAAGCGGCGCGGCCTCCATTCCTTCGGATTGCGGCGCCGACAACGGCAAAAACACGGTTCGCATAACATACGGAGAATAGCATGGCGACAACGGCAAACGAGATGAGGGTCGGATGGATAATCCATCATAACGGACGCAGGTTCAGCGTTCTTTCCATAACCAAAGTCAAACCGGGCAAAGGCGGCGCGTTCGTCGTCGCGGACATTCGGGACATAGATTCCGGCAACAAAGGCAACGACCGCTGGCGCGCGGAAGACAAGATCGAAAAACTTTCGGCCGAAGACGTGTCGTGCCAGTTTTTATACGACGACGGACAAAGCGCGTCGTTCATGCGTCTTGACGATTACGAACAATTCGCGTTCGCGATGGAGGATCTGGGCGAACAGGCGAAATTCCTGAAGCCGGACATGAACGTCGTCGTGAATTTTATAGAGGGCAAGCCCGTTTCGGTCGCCGTTCCGAAAACCGTCGTTGCGGTCGTCGCGGAAACGGAACCGGCGCTAAAGGGCCAGACGGCGTCCGGAAGTGGCAAGCCGGCCGTGCTTGACAACGGCGTCAGGATAACGGTCCCGACGTTTATAGAAACAGGCGAAAAAATCGTCGTGAACACGGAAACGCTTGAATATTCGGAACGGGCGAAATAAAAAATGAAAATCGGCGTGTTTGATTCGGGGCTCGGGGGCCTGATCGTGGCAAAGGTGCTTATCGACGCCTTTCCAAAATACGGATTCGCTTATCTGGGCGACACGGCGAATCTTCCGTATGGAAACAAATCCCCTGAAAAAATTTACGATTGCTCGAAAGAATGCGTCGACGCGCTCTTCCGCGAACACGACGCCGCCATTGTCATAGTCGCGTGCAACACGGCCTCCATCGTCGCGCTTCGAAGACTGCAACAGGAATATCTTCCGGGTAATTTCCCGGACAGAAGAATTCTCGGCATATCCATTCCGACGATGGAATACACGACGGAGCGCGGCTATAAGAACGTCGGGCTTATCGCGACGAATTCGACCGTAAAATCCGGGATATACGAATCGGAACTCAAAAAACTCGACCCCGATATCAAAGTCACCGCGCGCGCGACCCCGCTTTTGGTTCCGCTTATTGAAGACGGAGGCGACAAGTACGCGCCGGTCGTCCTCGCGGATTACCTGCCGCCGTTTTTGAAATGCGACGCGCTGATCCTCGGATGCTCGCATTATCCAAGATACAAAGGCCTGATACGGGAAATGCTTCCCGGCGTCGACGTTATTTCCCAGGACGAAATAATCCCCGAAAAGCTTAGGGAATATTTTTCCAGGCATCCGGAAATCGAAGGCAAACTTCAAGCCGGGGAAAACTTTTTCGGCATAACCGACGTCACGGAAAATTACATTCAAAGCGCGGAAAAATTATTCGGCCGCCGGATCGCGATCGAAAAAGCGTCCGTCTAGTTCGCCAGGTCCGCCAATTCCGCGGCAAGAAGCATATCGGTTTCCTTCGCCTTTTCGATTTGGCCAAGCGCGTACAAGACCGACGCGTGATTGCGGCCGCCGACCAAGCGCCCTATTTCGGACAAGGTCAGATCCGTCGACATTTTAAGCGCGGCCATTATTTTCTGGCGCGCGAGCAC
>JAISSM010000001.1 GCA_031273075.1 Rickettsiales bacterium | reverse complement strand
CTCGACACGATTGAAAAAACCCGTCCCATATGCGAGGCGGGGGTGGTTAAGTATTGCGTTGCGGTGAAGGACCAGGTGTGGCCGATGTTTTTGGAGAAAGTGGCGCCTATGTTGAAGTCGGCGGAATTGATCGCGGAACAAAAGCAGAGGAATAATCGTATAACCGACTTGGCGAAATGCTTCCAGGATTCATGCAAGGCGCAATTTGGCGACAAGGACGTCGAGGGATACAATCTGTGCCTTGGAGACCCTGAAAACGTGGCGGAAAACTGCAAGGTGGAGCTGCAGCGCGCCGGAATGTCGGACGTGTTCTCGGCCAACGGAAAGTTCAACAAAAACAACAACAATGCGCTTTGGAAGTCGATACGGGCGAAACTTGCCGCCTTGCAGGTCGACGCGTGCACGGATCAAATCAAAAGCTGTCTGACCAACGAAAACCGCTGTGGAGAAGGCTATTCGAAGTGTTTCGGATTGGACGCGGCGGATATATTAAGCCTTTGCCCGAAAGACGCGCTGGACGGCTGCGCCAAGGACGGGGTCATGAAATCCGTAACGGAATTGCAGGATTTGATCACCGGCCTTTTGCTTAACGTGGATAACGAATTCCTTAGAATATGCGAAGAGGAAATCGAAAAGGAAATGACGCTGGTCTGCGGCGACACCGCCAATTGCGACGCGGCGGCCTTCAAAAACAAAGGCTTCGGCGCTATGGATTTCTGCCCGATAACGACGATCAACGGACAAACGATAAACCAGGATTATTATTCGGCCACCTCTTCGACGGCCTCTTCCGGCTATTCACGGTCCGGCGGCGGTTGCCTGTGGTTCCTTTGCGCGGGCGGCAACAGGTCGTCTTCCAGTCAATCCTCGTCGTCAAGCACTTACGAAGACGATTACGATTCCACAAGCATGACGCTTCGCACGTTCAACACCGACCCGAACAACGATGAGTTCGCCCAGGCCCAGTATTGCGCGATGATTAAAATCACCAATACCAAGGCGTCCCAGGATCAATTCAGCAACATTGGGTCTTCCGGAGGTTCCAGTCAGTCCGGTTGGGGCGGCGGGTTCCTGTTTTGGGCCGGCGGGGGCGGCAGGACTTCCACCAACAACAATTCAAGTTTCGATCACACCCAATCCTCTTCGTCCGACAATGCGTCGTATTCGGCCAACATATCGTTCAGATATATCCCGAATTTCGACAAGATAGACGTCGACGACAAGGACCAAGTATGGGATAATAGCGACCCGAATAATCCGGTGCTTGTTTCCGAAGAACCGGCGCTTCCGTTGGCCAATTTCACCCCGCCCAAAGACAAATTGGTATCGAGTAATATAGAGACGCGATCGGCAGGTGTGGGAACTACGGGAACGGCGGCGTGGGCTTGCGGCGGGGGAAGATGCGTGACCCAAAATAATTGGCGTACCAGCAGGGGTTCATCAACGATTATGGGTTCTACGACGCTTACGTCGGATATGCTGTCGTCGATAGAAGTAAAGGTCGTGAATATTATCAACGACATAATAACGTCCATTGCGGAAAAGCCGAAAATATCCATGTGCCTGACCGGAAGGGATATGAGCCAGATAAAGGTCGGAACCGGCGGCGCTGCGGTCACTATGGACGCCGGCAAGAACACCGCGCGGTATCCCCGGATATTCGACAGCTATGCGAAAACCATCATACGCGACGGAAAGGCGTATGCGACGAAGAATTACGAGGTATCCGTCCGGGAAACCAAGGCCGAGTTAAAGAAACAGGCGCTGACCAACGCGACCCAGGCGCTGGGCCAGTCCGATTATTCCGACGCGGAAAAGGAAAACGTGACCAAGATGATCAAAGCCTCCATCGACGCATTGTAAAGTTCCCTCATTCACACACCTTTGTCATCGCGTGGCTTGACCACGCGATCCAGTGATGTGTGTCGCGCAAAGCGCGACGGCTTTATTACTGGATACCGCGGTCAAGCCGCGGTATGACAATAGTGTGTATGTTGGCGCCGCGGTCTTCTAAACGCAACCAACACAAACCCCGACAAAAGTATTATCCACAACATGACCCTGTTCAATCCGATTTGGCGATAGGGGGTCATTCTGTGCGGCGGTATAACTCCGTCCAAATATCCCGCCGTATCCATTCCAAGGCTTTGCAATATATTCCCGCGATAGTCTATGATCATCGACATGCCCGCGTTGTTCGCAAGCAACACCGGCAATCCGGTTTCTATGGCCTGCCTGCGCGCCATATCGACGTATTGACGCACAAGGGCCGGGGCGTCGAAATGCGCGGTGTTCGTCGCCAAAATGATATATCTCGGCCTTTGTACCTCCGATCGGGGGATCAGCATGTCGGAATACGCCACGTCATAGCATATCAGCGGAACGAAATCGTCGACGACCCTTGGGGCGCCTTTTTGGAAATCGGTCCCGGAATTCAATCCGAAAAGGGGATATTCGCTGAACGGCACAAGATGGACCTTGTGGTACGCGTCGGCTATGCGGCCGTTTTTCCCCGCGTAAAGCAAAGAGTTGTACAGTTTGTCCCCGTTGGTATAAACCGCGCCGAACGCCAATTTCGCGCCAAGGGGCATAAGGCGCGCCGTCATATCCGCGCGATAAGGGTACGCCGTTTCGGGCCAGACTATAAGGTCCGGCGTTAGGGCAAGGTCCTTGAACGTCAATTCCAAAAGCGCGGCCATTCTCCGGTCGTTCGCGAACGGGTTTTCTTTGTCCGCAACGGACGTCGCGGGCTGAACTATTCGCACCGTTTTGCCGGACGGGATCTCCCTGTACCCGGGCGCCGAAAACGCAAAGAACAATATCGGAACGAAGAACAGGAACTGGATTTTACTTTTACTTAAAAAGTATTCCGGTATCGCCGCGATCGCCCCCGCGACTATGAATGTAAGCCCCAGCGCGCCCACAACCGACATTGCGTTCGAAAGCCACGGAAAGGGAAGGGCCAAGTTGGCCAGCGGATTCCACATAAGGATGGTGAACAAAACGGCCTCGCGCATCCAAAGTATGAACGCGACCCCGAGGGCGAAATACAAAGTTCTGCGCCACCCCTTTTCCCCGGTGACTTTCGCAAGCGCGAACGGGCCGCCGAAAAGAACGCCGCTTATTACAAAAAGGGCGGACATTCCGGCGATGTAAAAATGCATCTTATCCGGGTCAAACAAAGGGCCCAAAAGCCAATAAAAATTCGCTATGCCGTATCCGGCGCCCCACCAAAAACTTCGCCCGTATCCGCGGTCTTTCAAAAGATAATACGCAAGTCCGATCGACCCCGCGGTCATATGCCAAAGATAATGCGGCGCGAACCCCAGCGATCCCGCCGCGCCCAGCAAGAACAAAAACGCGATATATGATATTTTCCGCATAGATTTCCGGGCCGCCGACTATGCCCTGTTTACGATATTGAAGGTTATCTGGGAATTGCCGTCGGTACCGGCCTTACCCACGTTGACCTTTTTTAACACCGTGCCGTCGCAGGGTCGGCAGGTCGACGTATCGACGATCTTGGTCGTCGAATTGCCGATAAAATACGCGCCGTCGTCTTTGCACGCGACCCTCCAGCAGCGCTGAGTAGAACTGTCTTCGCCGCCCCTTACATATTTTGTGGCGGCGTTTGCGGCCCCAAGGCGGCTGTCCGGACAAACCCCGGTCTGCGCGGTCCAATTGCCCACCGACGTGCACGCTTGAATTTGTCCCGGCGTGCCCCAAATCGTATTGCCTATGTCGCAACAGGACTGGCAGTTGTCGTTTACGCAGCGCCCGCAACTTCCGCCTCCTCCTCCGCTACTGCTCTTGGCAAACGCGGGCGCGACATTTGACAGGATTGTCAAAATCAAAAGAGACGCCTTTAACGATTTCATATCAACCTCTTTTTATTTCACCCAGCATACTTCGCCCGATATAGTCGCCGCGTCTTCGGCCTTTGCCAACATCGCCGCCTCCGCGTCTTTTTTCAGTTTTATAAGCTGAGCCCGATAATTCTTGTCGGCCGTCGTCAATCCGGACATTATCACCATTCCAAGATAGGGGTCCAGCATGTGCGGGAACCGGGCGTCGGTATTTTTATCCTCTCCGGAAATCTGGCTTAGATCGCGGCCCTCCGTGCATCCCTTTATTTTCGGATTCATGACAAGCTGGGACGTAACGGCGTCGATCTGCCTTTTTATCGCCTGCATGTTCGCCAGGGATTTCACCTTTGACGCGCCGGTATACGGGGCGCCGTCGGCGCCTTCGCCCGTGATTTTCAAAGTGGGATATTTCGACAGCCCCTCCGTCGTCTGTATTTTACCGGCGCCGTCTTTCACCGGCATTCCTTCGGCGTTCACTTTCGCGAACGAAGCCGTGCAAACGTCGCCTTCAAGCGACGGATTGCAATACTCGAATTTCGTAAGATCGACCAAGCCGACGATTATCGCCTCTGTCTCCCCCCCTGCGTCCAGTTCCAACACTTCCCCGATTTTCGAAGAGTTGAACGGCTTGTCGCAACTGTCCAAAGAGTCGCAGACTCTCAACACCTCTTCCTCGATCGCCGCCACGCACAGATCCATCGCGGCGTTGTCGATTTGCAGGAACAATCCCATTGCGATGTCGTTAAGTTGGGCCTCCCAGTTCGTTTGCATTTTGCCGTCTTCGGCGCATGCGGTAAGCTTTGGCAACGGGCACATTTTTTTCACCATGTCCAGATCCATGCCGCGCGGCCCGACGCATTTCGCGTAATCATTTCCGCAGGAATTTTCGTTCTGTATGCACTCTTTTATCTGAACGGTGCACGCGTCGATGCGAAGCGCGCCCAACTTTTGCCGGACGAATACCCAAACGGGATCGCTGTCGTTCGCCTTGACCCCAGCGCGTTCCATTTCGACTTTGCAGCTCTCAACCATTATCACCGGATTGCCGAGGCACGCGTCATATCCCTTCGCGTCTTTTTCCCCGAACTGCGATTGACACGACCTTTGAAAACAATCGGCAATATCGCCGATACGATTATTCCTCTGTTTTTGTTCCGCGATCAATTCCGCGGACTTCAACATAGGCGCCACTTTCTCCAAAAACATCGGCCACACCTGGTCCTTCACCGCAACGCAATACTTAACCACCCCCGCCTCGCATATGGGACGGGTTTTTTCAATCGTGTCGAG
>JAISSM010000054.1 GCA_031273075.1 Rickettsiales bacterium | reverse complement strand
GGATGTCGCGGGTGGGGTGTGTTTCTATGAAACACACCTTGTTTGTTGAAAACAAACAACGGTTTCCTGTTTGCTTTGCAAACAGGAAAGGCGGGTTTTATAAAAACCCGCCCCACCTTTATCACTGGATACCGCGATCAAGTCGCGGGATGACAAAAGAGGGGTGCTTGACCAATGGGAGGATATGGGTTAAAATCGGGCGATGGAAAATATAATCATACCCGATCATATCGAAATAAACGGCGGGCGGCCCCTTTGCGACGGCGCCGTCGTCGGGATTTCCGGCGCCAAAAACGAAGTTCTCGGCGCCATGTGCGCCGCCGTATTGACCGACCAGGCCGTGCAATTCAGAAACGTGCCGTTCATAACCGACGTGCTCGACATGTGCGAAATAATGCGCAAGATCGGCGTCGCCGTCGACTATTCCCCCATGCAAAAAACCCTGTCCATTCGCGCGAAAAAAATCACCACAAACGTTCTTCCGGCCGAAGCCCTCAAATTCCGCGCGTCCTATTACATCTGGGGCGCGCTTCTCGCGCGGTTCGTCAAGACCGGCGAATGGCGGTCCCTTAAAATCCAGGCGCCCGGCGGGTGCGGGTTCGGCGACGGAAGCGGCGCGCGCCGATTCGATTTCCACGAAAGCGTCGTCAAATTCGCCTTCGGCGCCGACATGGTCGAATCGGTCGATCAAGTCGAATTCGTTCTTCCGAAAAAAATCGGGGCCCAAAACACTCCGATAATTTACACCCCCCTTATGTCGCACGGCGCGACTTTGCATTGGATGCTGGCCTCCGCCTTGTCGCCCGATCTTTCCATTCTTTACAATGCGTCCATGGAAAGCGAAGTTCCCCATCTGTTGGGAATTCTCGGCAAGATGGGCGCGCGCATCCGCGGGTCCAGCGTGACCGCCATCATGAACCTTGGGTTTTCGGGCAAACTTCTTTCCGGCGGAGTTTTCGACATCATGCCGGACCGCATGGAAACCGGATTTTACGCCTTGCTTGCCATGGCGCTTAAATCCAAAATAAAACTTGTCGGGACGGACGCGGCATCGTGCCGCCCGTGGCTTAACTCCGTAATCGAGATCGCCGGGAAAGAGCGGTGCCGGATTTTCGACGACTTTATGGTTTTCGATTTCCGCGATATGCCGCCGTTCGACGGGCGCGATTTCGTCATATCGCCGGTGCCGGGCAAAGAAACCGATTTACAGCAGACCTGGACGCCGGTTCTGTCCATGGCGCGCACGCCATCGCGCATATACGATCCCGTCTGGTCCGGACGGACAGGGCACCTGGCCGAGATGGCGAAGTTCGGCGTAAAATCCGAATACCGCCAAATCGAGGCCGTAAACGCGCGCGCGGGCGACCCCTCCGTCGTGCAATCGTCCGAAATCATCATTCATCCGTCCAAACTCCATGCGGCCGAGGCCGCCGGAATGGACCTTCGCGGAACCGCGGGGCTTATCATGTGCGCGGCCATGGCAAAAGGCGTATCGCGCGTCAACGATCCGAAGTTCGCCCTCCGCGGATATCCGAATCTTATAGAGAATTTGCGCGCGATCGGGGTGGAAATTAATTAACAGATAGCAAATCGGGATTCGGGATTCGGGATTCGTAAATTGCTAATTGCTACCTGCTATCTATATGAGTGGTTCCAGCATTTGTTTCGGGGGTTTTATGCCGAGTATTTTAAGCATAGTCGGCGCGATGTTCGCTATGCCGGCGTCCTTGACGCGCTTTAATTCCGGGGCGTTCGCGGCCACGAAAATAAACGGCACCGGATTCGTCGTGTGCGCCTTCCATTCACGCCCAAGCCAATCCGTCATTTCCTCCGCGTTCCCGTGATCCGCCGTTATCAAAATCGTTCCGCCAAGTTCCAACGTTTTCGGGACCACTATGGAAAGCATTTTATCCAAAGTTTCCATCGCCATGACAGCCGCTTTTTTATTCCCCGTGTGCCCGACCATGTCGCCGTTCGCAAAGTTCATGATCACGACTTTATATTTCGCCGCGTTTTCAACGAACTTTTCCGCAATCTCCGCCGCCGCCATCTCGGGCTTCAAATCAAACGTCGCGACCTTCGGACTTTGCACCAAAATCTTTTCCGAATTCGGATGATCCGACCCATGCTCCGCATCAAAAAAATAGGTCACGTGGTTGAACTTTTCCGTTTCCGCAAGACGCAGCTGAGAAACGTTGTTTTTCGCCAATATTTCGCCCAACGTGTTTTTGGTTTCCGCGTTCGGAATCATCGCGGGGCACTTGTCGTCAAGCCCCGCGCCATACCCGGAGAAGCAAAGTATCCTTTTGATTCCGGCGTCCAAAAACATATGCAGGATCTGCCGCGCGCGGTCGGCGCGGTAATTGAAAAACAAGATCCCGTCGTTCTTTCCGAACGGCTTTGAATAGCCCGGGAACCGCGCCGGGCGGATGAATTCGTCGAAAATTCCCTCTTTGTAATTTTTCCCTATCTCTTTTTCAATACAGGTATTTATTGCCGCAGGCGCCTTGCCCATAACGACGTCGAAGCCCCGCCGGGTTCTCTCCAGATTATTGTCGCGGTCGAACGTGTAATATCTGCCGGCGACGCTTCCGAAAGCAACATTGCGACCCAGCGCATGTTTTATTCGCCCGACGTATTTAAGCGCGGATCTCGGTTCCGTGTCGCGGCCGTCCGCGACAAAATGCCATATGATCTTTACGCCTTTTTTCACCAGGATTTTCGCGACTTTCAGCGCGTCGCCAAGGTCGGAGTGCACGCGTCCGTCGGAACAAAGGCCGACTATGTGCGCCGCCCCCTTCGCGCGCAAAAGCGATTTTATAAATTTGTTCAGCGGCGCGTTTTCGTTCAAATCTTCAAGCTGAAACCTTCTTAAAAACTGATTTATCGGGCGGCCCGCGCCAAGCGTCATATGGCCGACTTCGCTGTTCCCCATGGTATTCGGGGGAAGGCCCACCGACGCGCCCGACGCGTTCAAAAGCATATGCGGGTATTTCTTTTTAAGACCCCTGAAAAACGGCATTTCGGCCGACCATACGGCATTGCCCCACGGACGGACGCCGTGTCCGACCCCGTCCAATATGCATAGGACAAGGGGGCCGGAGTTTCGTATGGACGCGGCGCGCGATTTGATTTCTTTTTTCATATGGGGTAGTATACCACGACATGGCCGAATTAAAAACCGATATTTCTCTCTCCAAATTCACGCGCTTCAAAACAGGGGGCAGGGCGGACCTGTTTTTCGCGCCCGATTCGGCGGATGAGCTGTCGCAGTTTCTTCGCGGCAATACCGCGCGGCCGATCACGGTTCTCGGATTCGGGTCAAACGTTCTTATAAGGGACGGAGGGATCGGGGGAGTTGTAATATTTACGGGGGGGATGAATCAAGTCAACAGTCAACAGTCAACAGTCAACAGTCCACAGTCAACAGTTATTGCGGGGGCGGGGGCCGCTATGCCCATGATCGCCGGGTTCGCATTAAAGCACAGTATTGCCGGATTCGAATTCATGGTCGGGATTCCGGGGACCGCGGCGGGCGGGCTTGCCACCAACGCCGGATGTTTCGGCGGGCAAATCTCGGACGTTTTGGTCGGCGTTTCGGGGCTGGATTTCGACGGGAACCCGATCGATATTCCGGCGGCCGATCTTTGTCTTTCCTATCGCGCCGCAAAACTTCCAAAAGAGTTCATAATCACCGAACTAAAGTTTCGGGGCATACCCGGCAAAGCCGCGGAAATCCGGCAAAAAATGGACGACATTATCGCGAAAAAAACCGCGGCCCAGCCGATAGACGCGCGGACGGCCGGCTCTGTTTTCAAGAATCCGGACGGCGGGGCGGCATGGCGGAGGATTTTGGACGCTTTCCCGAACGGACTTGCGGTCGGGGGCGCGCGCATTTCCGACAAGCACGCCAATTTCATCATCGCCGACGGCGACTGTCGAAGCGCGGATATCGAAGACCTTATAAAACAGATTCAGGCCAAGACCGGCCTGGAACTTGAGATAAAAATACTTGGGAATGATACCAATTAGCAGATAGCAGGTAGCAGGTAGCAAATCGGGATTCGGGATTCGGGATTCGTAAGATGATGTTGTTAATAACTATGCGCGAAGGGTCTTTGACCCGTAGCGCGACGATAATTGCTATCTGCTAATTATTTGGCGGGATAGCACACGTCGCCGTCAAGCGGGCAGCACGCCATTTCGCCCGTGTTCATCTGCGTAAGGGTTTCGCCGCGGTCGCATCTTAAAGACGCGCCGTCGCGCAACGGATAGCACACTTCGCCGTCGGGCGGACAGCACGCGAATCCGCCGCTTTTCATTTTCACTATTTTTTCGCCGTCCATGCACGCGCCGCCGCGGCTGTATTGCGCGGGGATCGCGGCCCAGCCGGCGCGGGGGGCGGGCGGCGTCACCTTACGTCCCGGAATCGGCGGGCGGCCGCGAGCCGGTCTCGTTTCCGTGTTCAAAGCGTCGGTCGTCGCGCGGGGAGGGCGGCCTTTTCCCGCGGATTCCGTGTTTATCGTTGTATTTTCGGGCGCGGCGGTTTGGATCGAAGTTGCGGTCGGAGCGGACGCGGATCCGGCGGCGGCTGCGGTTTTCGCAGTTTCATCGTCGCGGCCGGCATCCAAATCATCCCAATATCCGGCTTGATTCCGGTTCGATCCATTAAGAATCGCGTTTTGGACGGATGCCGAGCCCTCGTCGTCATCGTCCGAATATTCCGCCGGGTAGGGCGAATAACTTGTCGTTTTATACGGGCCGGAATAGTCGTCCGACGTGCTGCACCCGGACAAAATAAAAAGAAATGCATAAAAAAACGCGCGCTTTCCGTGACTCATTTTACGTGACCCCGTGGCAGAATTATAACATAAAAACAAAAAATCGCCAAAGGCGATTTTTTGTTTAATTAGCAATTGAATTGGCAGATAGCGGGCAGCAATTATAAGTTCCCCTCTATGGAGGGGTGGATTGCGAGCCGTAGGCGAGCAAGAC
>JAISSM010000046.1 GCA_031273075.1 Rickettsiales bacterium | reverse complement strand
GGACTCGATCACAAGACTTGCACGCGCATACAATACGATGATGCCGTCAAGCGGCAAGGTCCTGACGGGCGGCGTGGACGCCCAGGCCCTGCAAAGACCGAAACGGTTTTTCGGCGCGGCAAGGAATATAGAGGAAGGCGGGTCGCTTTCTATCATTGCGACGGCGCTGATCGAAACGGGGTCCAAAATGGACGATATTATATTTGAGGAGTTCAAGGGCACGGGCAACAGCGAAATTATTTTGGACAGAAAACTTTCGGACAAACGCGTCTATCCGGCGATCGACATCAACCGAAGCGGAACAAGAAAGGAAGAACTCTTGGTCGGAAAGGAAACATTGCAGAAAATGTGGGTGCTGCGCCGCGTCTTGAACCCGATGCAAACGTTGGAGGCCATGGAGTTCTTATTGGACAAACTTAGAACGACGAAAACGAACACGGACTTCTTCACAGCAATGAACGGATAAAAATCCCCGAAAGGGGATTTTTTAGTCAACAGTCAACAGTATACAGTCAAAAGTTTTGTTGGCGGGGTGTGTTTCTATGAAACACACCTTGTTTGCGAAGCAAACAATGACAACTCGTCATTGCGAGCAAAACGAAGTTTTGCGTGGCAATCCAATCATTATTTGCTACTTGCTACCTGCTAACTTCCCCTTGCTTTTCCCTTTTATATTTATTACGCTTGACGATGAATCCACAGGGATGTGGCTTCGGGGCCTTGAAAAGCCTTCTGAAAAGCGATGCGCGAATAAATCGCGTATTGATCCGCCTGACAAAAAAATCGGGGCGCATTGCGCCTTTTATTTTTGTCATGACTCTCCGACCTGGTCGGGGAGCCGTCGGCCATATGTCGAAAGCCGGCGGGATCATTCTTTTCAGTGATTTTTCAACTCCCCGACCGCCATTCACTGGCGGTTTTTCATTTGCGCGGACGTCGATTTTGAGCCGACGTCTGTTTTCCACCGTTGCTCCCGCCAACGGCGCAAATAGCGGGTACGGCAGAGCGCCGGGGCGGTCTATTGTCTCCCCCTCCTTGAGGGGGAGTGGCGCCTCCGGCGCCGAGGGGGAGCTCAAACACCAGAGAAAGGCACACAATATGAAAAAACTTTTGATTTTGATTGTAATGACACTTTGGACAACCGATCTTCTTGCCGTAAAATTGTGTGGAAAATCGTCCTCTTTTACTTGGAGGAGTAATACCCGGCTTGACTCCCCTACCGGTACCATTGTCTACGAATATCAAACGAACGCCAGCGATGAGCCCCCTGAGGGTGCGTGGTGGACTATAACAACTTTGAGGCCTTTCAACATCACTGTAAGCGGAGAAGTAATATGTGCTACAAATAGTACCTCAAGACCGCCTATACCAAATGCACAAAATGTAGGTGCTTGTATGTGTCGTATCACAAGCATAACGGATAATACAAATAATCTAACCTGTGATGTAGACAGCGCCGATGCGCCTTGGGCATATGCACACGGCTTCGGTGTGTCGCTTGATTCTAACTGTAGGAGGGATTGTTGGCGGCGGTGTGTAGATTACTGTTTCTTTTCAGGTACTCACCCTGTGAATTCTTTTTATACTTGTACCCGTTCCAAATTATTAGAATTTCCAGGTTGTGATTGGCTTGATGAGTCCACATCCACCGCACCCACCGCATCCGCCGTGACATGTCCTATAAATGGGACGTGCGAGAATCCCGATTACAAGACCGTTGCGGATAATGAATCGTGCGGCGACGGCTTTGTAGAAACAACCACCCCTGCCCTCACCATATCCGGCGAATATGAAGACGCGACAGGAGCGACGTTCACGTACGGCAACTGTACCGCTAACTAATCCTCTTTTCCATTATGACGCCGTCGATCCCGTCGTAATATTTCGGGCGTCGGCCGACTCGGACGAAGGCGTTTTTTTCATAAAGTTTTATCGCGGCGATATTGTCGACCGCGACTTCCAAAAAAATCTTCGAAACGCCTTTCTTTGAAAGTTCTTTTTCCATGGCGGCGATCATGGCGATCGCGACGCCGCGGCGTCGCGCGTTGGGCCGAACGCCGATAGTGATTATCTCCGCGTCATCGCCGACAACGCGCCATACTATGAACCCGTCGTCGGACGCGACGATCCGCGCGCCGGATTTTTCAAGGCCCTCAAAGTCTTGGACGGTCCACGGTTTATTTGGAAAACATTCGGCGTGCATTTCGGCCGCGAATTCAATCGGCCTTGTCATTTTTCTTTATCGCGTTCTTGCGCACCCACGCCGTCATGCGCAAACTTTCACGCGCCGGAAATGCGGGGTTGCCCAGCCATTCTTCGCCGGCGGGAACGCTTCGCATAAGGCCGCTTTGCCCGGCGATTTTCACGTCGTCTCCGATTTTAAGTCCGTTCGCTATGCCGACGTGCCCGCCCATGAACACGCGGTCGCCGACGACGACCCCGCCGGCAAGCCCGACGCCCGCCGCCAAAAAGCAATTTTTGCCGACCACCACGCCGTGCGCGATTTGAACCAGATTGTCGATCTTCGTTCCGTCGCCGATTTTGGTGTCGGTGATCATGCCGCGGTCGACGCAGCTGTTCGCGCCGATCGAAACCTCGTTCCCGATCACAACGCGTCCGGCGTGCGGAATGAAAACCGTCTTTCCGTCCTGAACGGTATAGCCGAATCCCTCTTTGCCGATGCACGCCCCGCTGTGAATGACGGAGTTTTCGCCGATCGTCGCGTTCTCAATGACCGCGTTCGGATGAACGATCGTGTTCTTTCCGATTTGACAGTTGCGTCCGATATACGCGCCGGACATCACTTGAACGTCCTCTTCTATGACCGCGCCCTTTTCGATGATGGCGAACGGGGCGACGTAAACGCTGCGCCTTTTCCGAAAATAAACGCCGCGCGCGATAATCGCGTCAAGGGATATCCCGCGCTTCCGCGGCTCTGCAAAAATAAAGCCCAGAACCTTCACGACTTCGGCCCGCGGACGCTCGGTAATCAACAGCGCCGCGCCCTTCGGCGCATGCTGGACGTTTTCCGGCTGAACTATAATGACGCTGGCCTTCGTATTTTTAAGAACTTCCAACGGAAGGATCCGGAATGTGTCGTGATTGCGTTCTGTGGAATAAAAGGCGATATCGCCCGATTTTGCGTCCGCGATCGGCGCGATTCCGGAGATCACGGTCGCCCGGTCGCCTTTGAGTTCCAGCCCGAACATGTCGGCGATTTCGCCCGCGCTGGTCTTTTTGATCCGCGGCCCGAAAAGTTTCAAGAGAAGTCTTTTTATCATGCGCCGATTATATCACGGCGCAAAGGTTTGTCAAACCTACCATACGCGGCGGAATTTCAGAACAAGCAATTGTTCGAACCCTTTGATGTTGTCCGGATTGACGCGGCCTGCAACGCCGAACGCCAAATCGACCCTGTCGGAAACGATCGGCCTGTACAGAATGCTTAGGCGCGTTTCGCGATGTTCGGGCGCAAGATCGATTTCACGCAACGCGGAATCCGTCGCCAAATCATACCCGTTGTCGGATTTCACAAATTCGTAATCGGTGTGCATATAGGCAAGCCGCCCGCCTATGACCGCAAGGGGCCGCGAAATATTGAACGACCATTTTCCAAAGTCCGCGCTAAGCCCGTATGAATCGGAATACAGATCCGACACGCTTTCTATAAATCCGTATCCGGGATTCGTTTCAGTCCGCGCGATCGTGTACGACGCCGTAAAGCCGCCCAATTTCACCCCGGCGTTCGCAAAGGCCGTCTTGCCGCCGCCCAAGGAAAACAATCCGCCGCTTGCCATGCCGAGAGTCGTCGAATCTTCCGCCATATATCCCGCGCCGAGCTTGAACGCGCCAAATTCGAACGAAGAATCGAATCCGTAAACGCCGCCCAAAGACGCGGGCCTGAATTCGCCGGACAACATCGGGTCGGTTGCGAGAAGTCCTTCGTCGGTTATGCTTCCGCCGAACGCCGAGAAACTAAGTCCGCCCAAGTTGGCCGTCGCATTGAACGCCCGTCCGGCCAAAGACATGATCGGATTTCCGGTCGAGAAAACGGACGCGGAATTCTGTTTATATCCCATGGCGAAAGACATGCCGCCCTCCGCAAATCCGATTTTAAGGTTTTTAACGTCGCGCCCGTCGTCCGATAATTTAAGCGTTATGCTTTCATCTCTGTCTTCTTTGTCGAAAGAAATATCGCCCAGCAATCCGGACAGGTTCGATCCCCGAACCGAAGAGGATAATGAAAAATCAAAGTCGAACGCGCGCGGCATGCTTTCGCCGTCCGTGCTTTCAACAAAGTCGAACACAGGCGTTGAAATCGTAAAGGACTGCGCGCCGAACGGCGTCGACGGGCTAAGCGCCGTCGCGGCGACGGCGGACCGCGTCGACGCCGACCATTTTCCAAGTTTGTTGCCGTTGAAATACAGTTTTTCGTTCGGCGTCGTCGCGCGCCTCAAATTTATCATCCCGTACCCGAATACCTTGTCGAACTCGACCTTCCATTCCGCATCCGTCAAAATCGACGAATCACGATCCGCAGGCAATTGGTACATGCCGCGAAGCACGTTGTCGGGCAGCGCCCTTCCGTCCGCGGTCAGCGCCAAAAGCGCGAAAATATATTCGTTGGTCATGGCCTTGTAATGAAACGCGCTTTGCAAAAGCCCGACCGCGCCGGCAAGGGTCGCGACCGCCTGCTCTCCGGTAAGCGCGGGCACGGCGAAACACCATGGGTCGACTTTGCTTCCGGAACCTATGCCGCTTCCCGAAAGTCCGCAGGCCCGCGCCGCGTATTCGTCGCCGTCCTTGTCCGTATACGTCGCAAGCCTGTATTTGTTATTATTGGCGAACGTCGGCTCCGACGAAGCGCTGGCCCCGATATTTCCGCCGATCACCGCCGCCGCCGTCATGAAGTGATGATTCAATCCGTCGAAAAGCAAAGGCATGGCGTTTTCAAACGTGGCGTCCTGGGTCTTGGTAAAGTCGCATCCATTGACCCCGCATTTGTATTCGCCCGCGCTGAAAACAAATATCGGACTGCTCGCCCCGCCCCAGAACGCGATAAGCCTCTCCGGGTTGAAAGTCGCGCCGTCGCGCGCGCCGTCTTCGTAATAATATTTATCGATCAAATCCGCCATCTTGGACTGCATGCCCGTCTGGTTGCCGTTGGCGCCCCCGGCGGCCCGGACGACCCCCATGTCGTTGTCGCCGCTTATATCTTTCATGGAATCGACCAGCGCGGCGTTGGCGATCACGCCGTATCTTTGCGAAATGCCGGCGTTGATAAGGGTTTGCTGGCCGAAGAAGGAATCGTACATGGCCTCGTAGTTATAATAGGCGCTGTCCGCCCATCCTTTCTTTACTATTTTAACTTCGCCGGAAATCATATCTATCTCAAACGCCGCGTCGATCCGCCCGTCGGGACCGGTGGCGACATAGTAGAGCCCGTCCGTGCCGGCGCCGCGATAGCCGCGTATCTTGCAATCCCAGTCGTCGGAGGGCGCGCAGCCGTTCGCGGTGGCGACGAATCCCTTCCCGTCCATGACGATCCCGTATGTTACGCCGTCTATTATAAATTCGCTGCCGTCTCCGAATCCGTCGGTCCCGCCGGTCACCGTTCCGATCACGATCTGGTCCGAAACGTCCAGCGTTTTCATTTTCTTTCCGCCGCCGGTTCTATACAGCGCGATCTGGCCGCTTGGCATGAATCCGATAAAATCCACGTTGGCGGGCGTTTCATCGGCGCCGTACGAACCGGCCTGTCCGACGATTATTTGCGCCAACAGCGTGTCCAAGGCCGTCGCGTTTTCGTTAAAGACCGTGCCGGACCCCGACCAATCGTAATTCAAAGCGATTTCCAAACCGCCGCCGTCGATATTTTTATACCGGTTGGTAATCGCGGGGATGCAGTTCGACACAACGCCCGCCTGTGACACGCTGCACGCCGTCGCGTATTTTATTTCCCTGTTTCCGGCGGTGCTTGCTTTGTTTTCACTCCCGTTCGCGCCGGGATTTTTGATTCCGTTCGCGGTTATAAGCGCAACCGGGACCGGCGCCATTCCGTCAACTTGGCCGACAAGTCCGGACGTAAGCGACAGAAGCGCGCCGGTTTCCACGTTTCTGAAAGTCACCTGCCCCGTGTACTGGCGCCCAAGAGCCGCGTATCCGCCCGTCATATACAAATAATTCGGGATATGCCAGATGACCGGCGCGTCCACGATCGTCCCCGTCTTCATAAAATCCCAGCCGGCTTGGTTCGGACCGGTGCTCCAAAAGTTGCCTTCGGACGGGGTGGGGCTTTGCGGAACGGTTATTCTCAAATCGCCGACCGTTCCGCCGCCGGTGTTTCCTCCGCCTCCGCCGCCCTGGCCGCTTCCGGTCGCGCCGCTTGACCTGCCGCCGCCTATCCCGAACAGATCGTCGCCCAAAATATATACGCCGCCGACGGCGAGACCGACCGCGCCCGCGGCCAAAGTCATATTCTGCGCGTTGCTTAATCCCGAAAACACCCCGCCGCCGCCCTCTTTCGGAAGCCCGCTTTGATGCCGCCGGATCTGCATGTCGCACCGGCTTGCGTCGGCGCCGTAAATCTGCAGGATTTGGGCCGCTTTAAGGTCGTTGTTCATTATCGCGGTGCAAACGATGGAAAGGCCGGTGCCGTCGACATAATTCACGTTCGCGCCGCTGTTGACAAGACGTTCGACCATGTTGATGTCGCCCGCGCGCGCCGCGCGAAGAAGCTGGGCCGCGACTTGGAAATCCGTCCCCGGCGCCGCCGCCTTGGCGCCACTGGAAAGCGCGGCGAAAAACGCGGCGAAAAATGATATTTTTTTGATAAACATCTCTCTCAAAGGCATTATAACAAAAATTTTCTTGACGCGTCCAGTGAATTAATGTCAATTCCTGTCAAGAAAACGATCGATATATCTCTCTGCGGAGAACTCAACCAGATCGCCGATTTTCTCGCCGTATCCGATATACGCGACCGAAAGGGGCTTTGCGGCGCGCGCGGCGTAACTTATCAAAAATCCGCCCTTGCTTGTCCCGTCCATTTTCGTGACTATAAGCCCGGTCAAAGGAACGACTTTGTTGAAATATTCTATCTGATTCAGGGCGTTTTGCCCCGCGGTCCCGTCGAGGACCAGCCACGTTTCGCTTGGCGCATTCGCGTCGACCTTTTTTATGACGCGCGCGATTTTGGCCAATTCGTTCATCAAATCGTCGCGATTATGAAGCCGCCCTGCCGTGTCTAAAAGAACCGCGGATCCGTCGCCCGAAGATAAACCGCTTTCCACCGCTTTATATGCAACGGCGGCGGGGTCCGTCCCTTTTATGATTTGCGCGCCGGCGCGATCCGCCCATACGCCTAATTGCTCCGCCGCCGCGGCGCGGAAAGTATCGCACGCGCCGATTACGACACGGCGCCCCGTATCCGAAAATTGTTTGGCCAGTTTTCCTATCGTGGTCGTCTTCCCGGAACCGTTTGCGCCGACGATCAGAACAGTCTTCGGATCGACCGGCATGGCGCGTTCCAGCTTCCTCGCGTATCCGACAAGAATTTTTGAAAGCGCCGCCTTAGGATCGTCGGACCTGTCCAGATTCCGAACGATATCCGCCGCAATGTCCGGCGCGACGTCGCCGAGTATCAGCGCGTCGGTCAGTTCCTCCATCGACGAATCGTCTATTTTTTTGGAAAACAAACTGAGAAAACCCATGGCGGCTTATTGGTTGCCGAACAGACGGCGCATCATTTTCTCGTTCGAAGAAATTTTGTATTTCCGCCTTAAAAAGTCCGTATAGTCGTCCAGGATCTGCCGCGCCAGCGCGTCTTTTATCTCGCCCTCCAGCTCTTTCCTTTTCGCGTTGTTCATTCTTGGCGAAATCTCTTCTATGACCTTCACGACGTAAAAGGCGTTTTCGCCCGGAACAATGCGCGCCTTCATGGGCTCCGCCGAGAACGCGGCGTTAAGGACTTCAAGCGGCGCGCCCACCGCGCGCGACACCGTGTTCGATACGGCCAGTTTTTTTTCATCGACGACTATCTCGTTCGCGCGGCGATACGCCTGTTTTTCCTGCTCCGCCCTGCGCCACAAAACGGTCAGCTCGTTCCTTCGGGAACCGAAAGGAACGGCGTGCGCGGGATCGATTTTATCGACGCGGAAAATCACGAATCCGTTCTTGGACTCTATGATCTCGCTTTCCAGGCCCTGCTCCATCGCGAACAGCCCCTGCATGATCTCGTCGGTAAGAATTGGATCGCTTGCGACGCCGGAGGCCGTCTGCCTCTGTACGGTCATGGGCTCGAACGATTTGAAGCCGACGCGCATCTTCTTCGCCGCGTCGCGCATGGCGTCCCCGGCGACAAGCATGTCTTCGATGCTTCGCGCGGATTCGTACCCGCGGTCATAGGATTCGGGCTGATTCATCTTCGCGCCGATAATGACATAGGAAATCGTCCGGTGCTCCGGAACGATTTTGGGATTTTTTACGTACACTTCGCGAAGATTGTCTTCAGTCGGCGTTCCGTTTGCGGCAAAGGCGTCGAACCGTACGGTGCTGAATTCTATTTTGCGAAGGGCCTCGCGCGAATTATAGACGGCAAGGGTCATGAATTTCGGAACAGAAAGATTGTTGTTCAGCGACCCCAAAAGCATCTCGCGCAATTCCCCTCTTCTCAAAGTGTCGGTGAAATACTTTTCCGTAATGCCGTTCATGTCCAAAACAAAGTCGAACCTGTCCGTGGAAAACGCGCCGTCGTCCCAAAACTCCGGCGATCCTTTTATGATGTTTGCGATCGAAATCGGCGATACGACAAGGCCGATGTTGGACGCGTGCTGTTCAAGCAACACCCGCATGGACAGATTGGACAGAACCTGTTGGTTGAAATAGTTCAGCGACTGTTTGTCCAAGAAAATCTTTTTTTGCATATCCTTGCCCATCTGGGCCATCTGGCGGTTGCGCTCTTGCTCGAACTCCGCGACGCTGACCGATTCGGCCCCGATGCGGACGAGCGAATTATTGACCGTCGTCTCCCCTAAAAGCCAGCTTGCCGCGCCCCACCCGACGAACGAGAAGATAAGCACGCCCATAAGGACTTTTGCCCAGATTTTTTCAGAGGCGTCCCTTAATCCTTGTAATGACATCTTTACTTTCCTTTTTGAATATACTATATATAACCGTGTAATAATGCAAAAAAATTACGGATAAAGCAAGCATGAAGTATGTGATAGGCAATTGGAAAATGAACGGCGACAAGGCCCTGCTTTCGGAATTTATTCCGCTTGCGGCCAACGCCATGCTGTGCGTTCCGTTCCACTTGATCGGGGAAACCCTGGGGGCCCAGGACTGTTCGACGGAGGATTGCGGCGCGCGAACGGGCGAAATATCGGCCCGGATGATAAGGGAGGCCGGCGCGAAATACTGCCTTGTCGGGCATTCGGAAAGAAGGCGCAACCATAACGAAACCGACGAACTGGTCCATGCCAAGGCGATGCGGTGTCTGGAGGCGGGCGTAATGCCTATCATATGTATAGAAAATCCGGCAGAGGTGTTGAAATCCGTTCCGAAAACCGACGGAAAAATAATAGTCGCTTTTGAGCCTGTCGGATCCATAGGAACGGGAAACGCGATGACTGCGGACGAAATAAGACGAACGCACGAAAAAATCGCCGAAATAATTCCCGGAACGGATATTCTTTACGGCGGATCGGTCGCGCCCGCGAACGCGCGCGAGATTTTGGCGATAGATAATGTCGCGGGCGTTTTGGTCGGCGGCGCGTCGCTGGACCCGAAAAAATTCAAGGAGATAGTCGATGTCGGAAAATAAAAAACACAAAAACGACGAATTGCTGGAAATGAAAGATAAATACCTTCGCGCGGCGGCGGAGGCCGAGAACCTAAGGAAACGCGGCGCGACGGACATGGAGAACGCGGCCCGCGCCCGCGCGGTTTTGGTGGCCGAACAGTTTTTGCCGCTTGTCGACGCGATAGACAAGGCGGCGGAATTGTCGCCCGAAGACGAAGGGATCCAAACCCTTAAAAAGGCGTCTGAAAACGCGATCGCAAAAATCGGAATCGTAAGAATCGAAACGTTGGGCAAAATTCTGAATCCCATGTTCCATAACGCGGTCTCGACGGAATCGTCCGACGCGCCGAAAGATACGATAACGCGGGAAATGCAGTCCGGATTCATGTTCGGCGACGGGGTTCTCCGCGCCGCGATGGTCGTAGTCTCGAAAGGCCCCTTGGAATGAAGCCGCACGTTTTCAAATTTCAAATCGCCTTTGCCGACACCGACGCGGGCGGAATAGTATATCACGCGCGGTACTTGGAGATCGCGGAGCGCGCGCGGATGGACATGTTCAAAAACGTCCGCGACGAAGACGGCGGATTGGTCATAAGGAAAGTATCGCTTAAATACTTGAAACCGTTTCGCGTCGGCGACATTGTGACGGTCGAGACTAAGCTTACGGGCAAAGGCGCGGCGTCGGCCGATTTTGAACAAATTTTTGTGAAGGACAAAGAGAGGCATGCTATAATGAACGGAACGGCCGTTTATGTGAATAAAAACCTAAAGCCGACGCGCATATCGGACGCGTGGCTTAAATATATGGAGATATAAAATGAATCAATTTACGCTCTTGAATCTTTTTACCGGCGGAGACCTTGCGATCACCGGATCGTCGATCGTTCTGGTCATGGGAAGCATAATGTCGTGGTATGTGATAATCGAAAAACTTCGCCTTTGGGCAAGGACGAAAAACACGCGGATAAACCATATGCAGGACGCGGACGATGTCATCCGCCCGTTCGACAAAAACCTTTGGTTCTTGTCTATGACGTCGACGGTCGCGCCGTTCATAGGATTGTTCGGAACGGTTTGGGGGGTGATGAACTCGTTCGCATCCATAGGCGCGGCGAAATCGGTGGCGCTTGCGGTCATCGCGCCCGGCCTGGCGGCTGCATTGGGAACGACGGTTCTGGGGCTTATGGTCGCGATCCCCGCCGCGATCGCGTATCAGTATTTTTCCAAAAAATCGGACGACTTGTACAACAGGCTGAACCATGATTAAAAAGCGCAGGAACGGAAGGACCGAAACGATGCAGCTTACGCCGATGATCGACGTCATGGCGACATTGCTCGCGGTCTTTATGGTCACCGCGCCGATAATGACGGGCGGCATAGACCTTGATCTTCCGCCGGCCGGATTCGGCGTCGCGTCGTCGCCGGATCACGCGGTGGTTTTGTCGGTAGACAAACGGGGCAATTACTTTTTATCGGAAAACAAAATGGCGCTGGATAAAATCATACGGAAACTTGCGGCAATGCGGGCCGAAAATCCGAAACTGTCGGTTATGATCGCGGGAGATACGGGCGCGAACTACGGCGCGGTCATGCGCGCGATGGGCGGCCTTCGCGACGCCGGATTCGAAAGCGTGTCATTGCAGACCCGCGCGGGCGCGGCGAATGATAAATAAAAATCTGGAAAATCTTCTGATGTCGGCGTTCTTGCACGCGATAGCCGTATTGGTCGCCGTCGCGCTTTCGCTTGCCGCGCCGATGCCGAACGAAATCGCGCCGAACAGAATAAAAATTCTGCACATAGACCTTAAGAACGTGAAAATAACCGGACTTGAAACGGCGCTTAAAAATATAAACGACGCCGATGCGGCGAAAAAACAAACGGAGGCGAAAAACCCGACCGTCGCGGATACGGCAAAACCGGAAGAGCCGGTGATGCAAACGATAAGGGTCAACCGGGAAACGGCGCGCCTGGACAGAACGATGACTGTGTCCGTAATAGACGCGTTCAGGATCGCGATGACAAGATGCTGGCAAATCGACCAAACCAGGCCGGACTTAAGGGACATAAGGGCGGTGGCGCATCTGAAATTGTTCCCGAACGGGAAGGTGCATAGTTATTGGTTCGAACAGGCGGCGAGGGCGGATACGGATTTCGCGTTCGCGTATGTCCTTGAAACCATAAAATCGGCGATAGACGCGTGCCAGCCGTTTGCGATGCTTCCGCGCGCGGAATACGAGGAATGGAAATCGGTCCAATTGACGTTTTTTCCAACGGCTAAAATTGTGGAATAAACTTTTCTAATCCGTACGGCGGCAGTCGTATTTATATACGATCGTTTCCCGCTGTTTGAACCCGAGGGATTTGTAAAGATGCGCCGCGGCAAGGCGCGACGGATGCGATGTAAGATTGACGGTCTCCGCGCCGGATTCCTTCGCCATGCGAATCGCCTCTTGCATCAACAGGCGCCCGACGCCGCGACCGCGGACCGATTCGTCCACAACCAAATCCTCGATCATCGCATGAATGCCGATGGTCAGCGGAAGTACGAACAGGGTCAAAATTCCGCATATCGCCCCAAAGTCGTCGCGCGCAAGCAAAAGCCGCGCGCAACTTGATTCCACGACCGCGGACATCTTTTCCTTTGTCGCCAGATTCCACGAATTGGATCCGCCCGCCCTGCTGAGCTGAGGGATAAGCCGACACACGGCCGCATAAACTTCATCGGACATCGCCGACGCCACCTCCACCTTGAATTTACTCATAATACACATTGCTCCTTCACGGCATTTTAGTTTGCAAATCCCGAAAAATCAAATATAATACAGGACGCTGCGATTAGGGCCTTGTGGCGGAATGGTAGACGCTGAGGACTTAAAATCCTTTGGATATTGCATCCGTGCCGGTTCAAATCCGGCCAAGGCCACCACCGGATTTTCTTAATGGCTGAATCTCGGCGTAGCGAAGCGAAGACGGATTGCCATTTAGAAAATCCGAGTGCCGCGCCGCAGCGAAGCAAAGGCGGGCCATTTAGTTATAAAAAAGGTACTTTTATGAAAATATTGATCATTACGACCGGTGGTACGATTTCCCAGGAAGAAGACGCCACGGGAATCCACGTATCTTGCGGCGACACTGCGAACCAAGGATTTTTGGAACACGTCCGCTCTTATCCAAAGAACAAAAAAGTTGCTTTCGACGTCCGCAACATGTTCAATATCGACAGTACGTTTATGACGCCCCGGCATTGGAACGAAATTCTCGGCCTGTTGGCCGAAAAGCACGACGATTACGACGCTTTCTGCATCACGCACGGAACGAACACGATGGGGCAGACGGCGGCCGCGTTGTCGTTCGGGCTGGAGTATTTTCAAAAGCCGGTATACATCACCGGATCGCAGGTTCCGTTCGGACTTGAAGGCGCGGATGCGAATCAAAATTTCGAAAATATGATAAAGCTTGCCCGCGATAACCACAAAAACATGAAAGGCGTGTTCGTGGTCGTGGGCTCGGCGGTCGCGTGCGGAACGCGCGCGAAAAAAATCAGCGACAACAGCTATGCTGCGTTTTCTTCGTTCCAGGCTTCCGCCGTCGCCGAATTGGGGGCGCGTTCGGAAGTGCTGTTTAATAAAAAAGTTTTGAACGATAACAACAAAAGATTTTCAGGCGACGGAACGGCGCGCGTGTTCGACAAGTTTCCCGAACACATCGTCACGTCCTTGAACGACTTTTCCGGCATAGACGGAAACGATCTGAAAATATTGGCCGATTCGGGGAAAAAAGGCTTTGTCTTCCGCGGGACCGGCGCAGCGGACGTAAGCCGGGAAATTTTGAGCGCTCTCCCGTACCTCCGCGAAAAGAAAATTCCGATCGTCGTAACGACCCAGATTCCGACCGGCCTCGCATCCATGGACATAAACGAGCCGGGAATAGAGGCGGCAAAACTGGGCGCGATTCCCGCGTTTGATATGAGCATTGAAAGCATTACCGCGAAAATGTTATACCTGATCGCCAAGGGCGTGAAATATGAAAATTTCAAGCGCGAAATGCTGACGAATTACAAGGGCGAAATAAATTCCGAGAAATTCAAAAAAGAAATCGCCCGCGCGATTTCATTATAATCCATATAATCTGCAAATTGGCGGTCGGGGAGAAAAACAATCATATAAGAGCCATGACCCCGTTGGTCTTCGATATATAACCAACGGCTCCCCGACCGATTTGGGGAATCACAAAAAAGGCGCCGGGGTCCAAGACTTTGGGATTTGACCCCAAGGATCCGAGACCCCCGCCATTTTTTGCGAAACGGATCCGGCGCAATTTCTCGCGCCGCTCTTATACGGACTGTTTAAGGTCCCGAAGCCACATCCCTGTGGATTCGCCCCGATTATACACTCCGCGATTCGATTTTGCAAGAAATAATGAAAGGGGGGCGACGCCTGGTGCCTAGTCCAGCTTATCGAGCACGGCGTTCATATTTTGGCGAAGCGTCTCCGGCTGATTCGACCATTTCAATTCCCGGCGCAACAATTTTGTGCAATCGTTCATCTGCACGTCGCGAAGCCCGGCCGACTTGACGACGTTGCTCCAACTCACGCGCGGATCGACTATATGCCCGTCGCGCCCGTTCGGAAAAACCCACTGCCCATGCTGGGGCGTATTTTGCAAAAGCACCGCGGCCTTGTCGGTAAGGGGCATCTGTTTGTAATAATAATGCCGCATGTCAAGATCGTTCCAGTTCATGGCGAACACCTCGGACTTTTTCATGAATCCGAAAATCAGCATAAGAAACGCGTTTTTCATTATCGGATTCTTTTCGCGCCTTATGCGGCAAAGGATTTTTTTAAGGCCCGCGATGGTAAGATTGTTCTTGCGCCGGTTTTCCGGAACGGGCGCTATCAAGGCCGCGGGATTGTCATGCGTCCAATTTTTGATCATCGCGAAATTGTAAAGCGCCTTTATGACTTCGCGCATGCGGTTCGCCGTGGCGTTGCCGTGCTCCGCCGCGATCTTCGCGTTGAATTGGATAAGCTCGTCCGCTTTTATTTCGTTAAGATACCTTTCAAACAAGGGCCGCCAAAAATTTTGAACGGAACGTTCCAGCTTTTGCTTTGATTTTTCCGCGCGGTGTATTTTTTCCGCCATGAAGATTTTGATCGCGCGGGCGAATCGAATCCGCTTTCTCTGCGGCGTCGCGGGGTTCTCTATCTTCTGCACGGCGCCGGCGACACCGACGCGCGCATCGTCTATGGACATGCCCGGATAGTTCCCGAGGATTATGCGAACGTCTTTTCCCTTGACGCGCTTGCGCGTGAAAAATGTCTTGGCGCCGCGCGCGGTGATATAGAGGCGAAGCCGCTTGTCGCCCATGTCCCGATACACGTCGAACCCTTTTTCAGGAATTTGAAGATTGTCCAAAATATGCGGATAAAAGAAAAATTGCTGTGTCATTTTTTACCTCATACCTTCAATGCGTTTATAAACGCGGTTTGCGGAATTTCGACGTTTCCGAAAGTGCGCATGCGCTTTTTGCCTTCCTTCTGCTTTTCAAGCAGCTTGCGCTTGCGCGTTATGTCGCCGCCATAGCACTTCGCCGTAACGTCTTTGCGGAACGCGGCGATCGTCTCGCGCGCGATTATCTTTCCGCCGATCGCGGCCTGAAGCGGAATCTTGAATTGATGCCGCGGGATAAGGTCTTTCAATTTCTCAACAATTTTTCGGCCGCGCGATTCCGCCGACGCGCGATGACACATGAACGACAGCGGCTCTACGTTTCCCTCGTTCACCAAAATTGAAACCTTCACCAAATCGGACCTTTGATATTCGGCCAACTCGTAATTAAAACTCGCATACCCCTGCGACAGGCTTTTGACGCGGTCGTAAAAATCGAACACTATCTCGGCAAGGGGCAGTTTGTAAACCACCACCGCGCGATCCCCTACATAGGAAATGTTTTCTTGAATTCCGCGCCGCTCTACGCAAAGCCCGATAATGCCGCCCATGTATTTGTCCGGCATCATGATTGTCGCGCTGACCCACGGCTCTTCGATGAAATCGATAAGACTCGGGTCCGGCATGTCCGCCGGATTTTCGACGTCCCTTACCTCGCCGTTTCTTAAATGCAACTTGTATAACACCGAGGGAACCGTGCTTATAAGATTCAAACCGAATTCGCGCCGAAGACGCTCGTTTATAATCTCCATGTGCAAAAGCCCAAGGAACCCGCACCGCAAACCGAACCCCAGGGCCGCCGACTTTTCGGTCTGGAAAACGAACGACGCGTCGTTAAGCGCCAACTTTTCGGCGCCGTCTTTAAGCGCGGGATAATCCTGGGCCTCCACCGGGAAAAAGGACGAGAACACGACCGGAACGGACGGCTTGAAACCCGGAAGCTGAACGACGTCGGAGGCGGCGGCATCGGCGATGGTGTCGCCGATTTGGCAATCTTTGATCGATTTCATTCCGGTGATTATGAACCCGATTTCGCCCGCGGATAATTCCAGGGCGTCCTCCATCTTGGGCGTGAAATATCCGATGCGGTCGATATTGTACTTTGCGCCGGCCTTAATAAATTTTATCTCTTGCCCGCGTTTGAGAACGCCGTCGACGACGCGAACCAAAATGACCACGCCGAGATAGGAATCGTACCACGAGTCGACCAACAGGGCGCGCGCCGCGCCACCGACGTCGCCCTTCGGCGATGGAAGTTTTTCGATTATTAAGTCAAGAAGTTTTGATACGCCCTCGCCGGTCTTGCCGGATACGGAAATAACATTGTCCGCGCCAAGCCCGATAACGTCCGCGATCTGTTCTTTCGCGGCTTTGAGGTCGGCGGCGGGCAAATCTATTTTGTTCAATACGGGCAAAATCTCAAGATCGTTTTCTATTGCCAAATAGGCGTTGGCAAGGGTCTGCGCCTGAACCCCTTGGGTCGCGTCGACAAGAAGAACGGCGCCCTCGCACGCGGCCAAACTGCGCGACACTTCGTACGTGAAATCGACGTGACCGGGGGTGTCCATAAGGTTCAGAATATAACCTTTGTATTTAAGACGAACCGTCTGGGCTTTTATGGTAATGCCGCGCTCCCGTTCTATATCCATGCTGTCGAGCACTTGTTCTTTCATCTCGCGAATGGCAAGCCCGCCGCAGAGTTCTATAATGCGATCCGATAATGTGGACTTTCCGTGATCTATGTGGGCGATGATTGAAAAGTTTCTGATGTTGTTCATTGCGGCGTTCGTTGCGGCAATGATAAACTCGTAATTACTTTTTTGCAAGCATTATTTTGTTTAGGAAAACTTTTATAATTAACATTATTTGCTACCTGCTATCCGCTAATTGCTAATTTCCCCTTGCCTTTCCCCGACATTTTATTATAATACGCCTTGAATCCACAGGGATGTGGCTTCGGGGCCTTAGAAAAGTCCACTTTTACCGATGCAAAATGAATTGCATTGAATCCGCACTGGCAATATACATCGCGCGCGGAAACGCGCATTTTTTATTGCCATAACCCCGACACAGGTCGGGGAGCCGTTGACCATATATTGAAAGTCGGCGGGATCATCGTAAAAGTGATTTTTCTAACTCCCCGACCGCCATTCCCTGGCGGTTTTTTAATGCGACCACAGGGGGATATCATGAAAAAAGTTTTACTTTTGATTGTAATGTTGGTTTGGGTGGAGGATGTTCATGCCGTGAAGTTGTGCGGAAAACTGGGTTCTCACCCTTGGAAAAGCTATACTAATATAGAACTTCAATCCACTCATACATGCAACCCTACATGCGAAACAGCCTCAAGCAGCGCCGATGCAACATTTACTGTTACAATAACAAACGGACTTGACAGAACCGGAAGTATAAGCGGTCAATCGAGATGCGCCGCAAATTATACGACAAACCCTCCCGTGGCCGACACTTCCAACAACGGATATAATTGTTGGTGTCGTGTTACAAGCATAGTTGATAGTACTGCTGGTACTTGTCCTGCAGACAGTAATGGCGCGCCCTGGGTGTTCAACTTCGGCAGCAGCAACTTCGGCAACGTCGGCAACGGCGCGGCCGGCTGTCGGCTGTATTGCGCGAGCAACTGCGCCGGCTGCGTTCGGAGCGGCACGGGCAGCTCGTGTTCCCGTTCCGCGCTCCTAACAATTCCCTCTTGTACGTGGCTTGATTCTTCCGCACCGTCCGCGTCTGCCGTGACCTGCCCGGCAAGCGGAACATGTAGTTCAAACTCCAATTACAAAACCGTAGCGGACACGGCATCGTGCGGCGATGGGTATGTTGAAACCACCACCCCGACCCTTTACATATCCGGCACTTATTCAGATGGCAAGGGTTCATTCACATACGCCAATTGCACCGCCAATTAAATCGTTTTTCGCAAACGTTATATTTTTATGATATAATGCGAGTAATGAAAAACAATACCAAGTCGTATCCGCGCGGCGACAAAATCGCAATGACTGTTCGCCAGCTTGTCGCCGAAATCATCCGCGACATATTCCCGGATCTTGGCGTGACGATCGTTGATGCGAAATCCGGCGATGGACTTCAATTCGTCCGCGTTTTTTATCAAGGCCAGAAACAGGACTTCGAAAAAATAAAAGGCCGAATCAGATACGAATTGGCGCACAGAATGAACCAGAAACACGTTCCCGAATTGGAATTCGCATACGACGACACATTGGAAGTCGCGGACCGAATCGAAACTCTGTTGAAAAACATATAAAGGCAAAGATATGAGAAAAGTTGTTGTTACGGGCATGGGCATAGTGTCGCCGGTCGGAACCGGCGTGGAACACGCGTGGAAAAATATAATCGCCGGAAAATCCGGAATAGGAAGGATCGAAAGATTCGACGCCTCGGACATGCCGGTGCAAATCGCGGGAAGCCTGAAATTCGGAACGAACGAAGGCGAATGCGATGTCGGCGCGGTCATAGACCCAAGGGAGGCGCGCCGCATGGACCTTGTGTCGATATACGCGATTATCGCCGCGGACGAAGCGATCAAAGACGCAAAACTTGAAACTTTTGACTCAACCCGGGCGGGCGTCGCGGTCGGAAGCGGCATCGGCGGCGTGACGTCGATCATGGAGGCCTGCGAAACTTTATTGAAAGACGGCCCGCGCAAAATAAGCCCGTTCTTCGTGCCCAAGGCGATCGGCAACATGCCCGCGGGACAAATCTCTATGAAATTCGGACTCAAGGGCCCGAACATATCGATAGTCACGGCCTGCGCGACCGGCACCCATTGCATCGGCGAAAGCGCGAGGATGATAGGGCGCGGCGACGCGGACATAATGATTTGCGGCGGAACGGAGGCCGGAGTCTGCCGAATCGGCCTCGCCGGATTCGCGGCGATGCACGCGCTGTCGACCAGAAACGACGAACCCGAAAAGGCGTCGCGCCCCTGGGATAAAAACCGCGACGGATTCGTCATGGGCGAAGGCGCGGGGATTTTGGTCTTGGAGGAATACGAACGCGCGAAAGCGCGCGGCGCGAAAATATACGCCGAAGTCGCGGGCTTTGGAATGTCGTCGGACGCGCACCACATAACCGCGCCGCCCGAAGACGGCGAAGGCGGACTCCGCGCGATGAAGGCGGCGCTTACGGACGCGAACCTGAAGCCGACCGACATAGATTATATCAACGCGCACGGAACGTCGACGGGCGCGGGTGATTTGGGCGAATTGGCGGCGGCGAAAACATTGTTCGCGGGAACGAACGCGTGCATGTCGTCGACCAAATCCATGACGGGGCATCTTATGGGCGCGGCCGGCGCGATAGAGGCGATATTCTCGGTGCTGGCGATAAGGGACGGGATAGTCCCGCCGACTATCAATCTCGACGACCCGGTCGACGAAGCGAAAGGATTCGATCTTGTACCGAACAAGGCCGAACGAAAAAAAGTCGGCGCGGTCCTGTCGAATTCGTTCGGATTCGGCGGCACGAACGCGTCGATAATTTTCAAGAAAATCTAGTTGATGTCTTTAACGGTGACTTTGAACAAAACTTCCTTTCCCGCGAGTCCCGGAAGATATTGATCGGGAAAGCGAAGCTTGACTTCGCGCACTTCGCCTTTTTTCGCGCCGACAAGCTGTTCCTCGAATCCCGGAATGAATTGCCCGCTGCCCAGCGTCAAATCGAAATCGCCCGTACCGCCCTCGAACTCTGCGCCGTTCAAAAACCCTTCGAAATGGATCGCGACGACGTCGCCGTTTTGCGCAACCTTGTCTTCGCACGCGGCCAAAAGAAATATTGATAAGAACCCGAATATGATTTTTTTCATTTCATCCCCCGTTTTCCGAATCATAGCCTTTTTTTATCCTCGAACGCAAGCGCCAATGTGCCGTCGTCGATATAGTCCAGATCGCCGCCCATCGGGACCCCCGACGCCAATTCGTACATATCCGCGCCGTGCATTTGAACGTGCGCCGCTATATACCCCTGGGTGGTCTTGCCCTCGAGCGTGTTGGGAAGCGCGAAAATGACTTCGTCTATCTTTTCGGTTATGATCCTTTCGGAAATATTTTTTATGAACAGATCGTCCGGCACAACGCCGTTCGCCCCGGAAAGCAGGCCTCCGATGATGTGATACCGCCCGTGGAACACGCCCGACTTTTCCAAAACCAGAACGTCCGAGAAATCGCGCACGATGCAAAGTTTGGACAGGCGGCCGCGGTCGTTGCAATAGTCGCACAAGTCGTTTTCCGTCAGACAGCCGCAGACAACGCACGGCCGGATCTTGGAAAGGGCGACCGACAGCGTGTCCGCCAATTCTTTGCCCCGCCCGGATTTATCGGATAAAAGACCGATGACGATGCGCCCGGCGGCGCGCCTTCCGACGCGCGGTAATCTGGAGAATTGCAAAATCAATTTATCCAAAAGCGTCATGGGTCCGCCTCCGAAATCATTTGAAAATGAAACAATCGACGCCGCGCGAAGCGCATTGCCCCTTCACTTTTTGGGCGTCGGCGTTGGACAGGCGCGCGCGCACGCGGAACAAATTGTTGAACCTCTCCAAATAAGTGTCCAACCCGAACAGGGCGTAAACTTTTTCCTGTTGAAGTTTTGCGGATTTTTCCGAACCGAACGCGCCGAATTGCACCCCTCCGGAACCCGCGGACGAAGACGAATATGTCGACGCCGACGGCGCCGGACGCGCATGCGCCGCTTCGGACGTTCCGAACGCGGGAGGCGCGTCAAACGCGCTTCGCGCGGATGCGGCCGGGTTGAACTTTTTCGTCTTTCCGAATCCCAGATCCAAAAGGGCCCTCGATATCGCGACCCGGTCGTCTTTGTCGTCGGCGCCCAAAACCACGGCGACCAAATGCCGGCCGTTTTGACGCGCGGTGGAAACCAGGGAATACTTCGACCGGTTGGTGAACCCGGTTTTCATCCCGTCGCACCCTTCGTATACGCCCAAAAGCCCGTTTCCGTTTTTGAACGACTTTCCCTCATAGCTGAAATACGGAATGGAAAAATAATGCCAGTATTCCGGATAATGCTTTTTGACCGCGATCGCAAGAAGCGCCATATCCTTCGCGGTCGATATATGCCCGTCGTCGGACAGGCCGGACGCGTTTGAAAAGTTGGTGTTTTTAAGTCCGATCTCGGTCGCGACCTTCGTCATCATCGCGGCGAAGTCGCCCTCGTCCCCGACGAGATTTTCCGACAGAACGACGGCCATGTCGTTTGCGGAATATACGGCGACGGCCTTTACCGCGTTTTCGACGGTGATCTTGCTTCCGGCCGGGATCCCGATCTTCACGGGCTTTGCGTTCGCGGCGGTCCTGGACACGATAAGATTCTGATCGAGGCGAAGGCGGCCCTGCTCCAGCGCGTTGAACGTCAGATACAAAGTCATGATTTTGGTAAGCGACGCCGGATAGTTCAAATCGTCGGCGTTTTCCGCGTAAATGATCCGCCCGCTGTCTATGTCCGCGACAAGCACGGCGTTATAGGCGGACGCGGAATCGACCAGAAACGAAAACAAAAGCGCAAGAACCGGCGGAAACTTTTTCACGAACACAAGAATACCAAAAAACCGCGACGGCGGTCAACTTCTTAATATTCGCGCGCGACCACTTTCTCGATTGTGCCGCCGGAATAAATCTTCACGCTTCCCTTGATCACCTTGTCTTGACACTCCGGGATGGTCAAAGGAAGCCGCGATATTATAAAATCATACCCGCACAACTTGTCGATGTTGTTGTACAGCGGAATAAATTTCTGAACCGATGCCGCGGCCCATTTCGGCGTCCAGTATTCGCAAAATCCTTTTTTGCAATCCGCGCGAAGTTTCTTTCCGCGCGGAATAATAAAGGGGTGCTTTTCGGAATACCCGACGTTGAAATAAGTGCCGCCGTTTTTCCTGAATCCGACCACTTCGCCGTCCGCGGTCGCGCGCAGGATCGGCGCGGGCCGCGCGAACGCCCAAAGCGTCGCGATAATAAATAATGACCGGGCGATTTTTTTCTTGTCCATAATGAAAAGGAAAAATCCCGCGAACGCCAAATAGAGGCAGACGCCCGGAATATCCGGAAATTCCACCGTTGCGAACGGAAGCCCGGCGATGCGTTCGGAAAACCAAATGACGAATTCATAAAGATGGTCGGAAACCTGAAACGGCGCGCGGAAACCGAACATCGACGTTATTGTGCCGGCGAAAACGAACGGCATGATCCCGAACGAAAAAACGGGCAATAGAACGAAATTTCCCAAAAGCGTATAAATCGGAAAAGTTCCGAAATGATATATGACGAACGGCGCGGTCCAAACCGCCGCGATGACGTTGGTCATCAAAACCGCGGCGAGGAATTTGCGGATCCGACTGCGGTTTTTCGGAACATCGCGCCGGGAGAAATAATAAATCAGTCCGAAAATTGCGCTGAACGACAATTGAAATCCGGCGGAGACAAGCCAGAAAGGCCGCGCCAAAATCATGACCGCGAACACGATCGCGGCATTGCGAAGCGTAAAAACCTTGCGGTTGAGAAACAGCGCCAAAAATCCCAGCGCCGCCATTATGAACGAACGAATCGTCGCGACGTTCATGCCGGATATGGATAAATAAAATCCAAGGCCGATCACGGTCGCCGGAATCGCAAGGTTGCGCGCCGGGACGCGGCGCGCCCAAAAGGGAAAAAGAAACTTGGACAAACAGAGGAAAATAAAATACAGCCACCCGCCGACCATGGCCAGATGAAACCCGGATATGGAAAAAACATGCGCGGCGCCGGTCGTCTTTATCTTGTCGAAATCGTCCCTTGGAATCGCGTTTTTGTACCCGAGGACCAACGAGTCCGCAAGTTTGTTGTCCGCCGTAAAATGCATTCGGCTTCGATGATCGGGACGCCCGCCGGAACACTTCGCATCCTCGGCGGATCCCGTTCCCGAAAGCCCGTTAAAAAAACTCCACCGCCTGTAATCGAATCGATTGAACGCATCGGAGGAACTTGGCGCGTAAACGCGCTTTGCGCGAAGCGTTATGTCCGCGCCCGCGGGACAATCGATTTCTTTCGGTATGGAAATGCGAAGCGTTTGACCTTCAAGGGTCCGGACAAAAACGCGCTGATTTTTGTCCGCATGATCGACGCTTTCGACGACGCCCGCGATATCGGCGTCCCAACCGTCGCGCGAAAGAAGTTTGGTGTCGACCGCTCCGGCCCTGAACGCGGCCCAAAAAAATCCCGCGATGAAAAGAACCCAAGACTGTTTATGGCGAATAAAACAGGCGGCGGACAAAACGCAGATGACCAGCGGGAATTGAACGACCGGCGTAAACGGCAGCGCGA